>CADBLM010000056.1 GCA_902795445.1 uncultured Bacteroidia bacterium | reverse complement strand
CCATTTCTTCCGTCAGCAACGTCGGCCCCGGACTGGGCGACATCGGTACGGCCGGCAATTACGCCGCCCTTGCGCCTTCCGTCAAATTTATCTTTACGATGGATATGATGCTGGGCCGTCTGGAAATTTATCCGGTCCTGATCGTCCTGTCTTTCCTTTTTACCCGTAACCGTTGATGGGAAGCCGGGAAGAATTCTACTACCGGGAATTTGTCCGGCGGCTCGCTTTTGCGCCCACCTCGTGTCAGGACGAACTGTTCCGCAAGGTGTCTGCGTTCGTCGTGTCCGATGAGGACCTGATGGTGGTGAACGGCTATGCGGGAACGGGGAAAACCAGCGCTTTCGCGGCTGTCATCGATGTCCTGGAGGCGCAGAAGGTGCATTGCTGCCTGATGGCCCCGACCGGGCGGGCCGCCAAGGTCCTGTCGCTGTTTGCCGGCAAACCGGCCTCGACCATCCACAAGAAAATTTACCGTCAGAGTACGGTTTCCGACACCGGATGGGGAAAATTTTCGCTCAATCCCAACAAGGACAAGGAGGTCCTCTATATCGTGGACGAGGCTTCGCTCATCGGTATCGACGACGCGTCCCGGCAGTCCCTTTTCGGCACCGGGGACTTGCTGGCAGACCTGCTGAGCTATGTGCGTGCGGGACGGGACTGCAAACTGATTCTGATTGGAGATGCGGCGCAGCTGCCTCCGGTCGGGCTGGACCAGTCTCCCTCTCTGTCCCGGGAGGTGATGACGATGTTCGGTGCGACGGTTTTCGCTACGCTCTCCACCGTCGTGCGCCAGCAGAAAACTTCCGGCATCCTGCAGAACGCCACCCTCGTCCGTGGTGAAATCACGGCGGAATATCCTTCCGGCCGCCTGCATCTGCATACGGAGGGACTGGCGGATGTCTGCCGCATCGGCGGGGGAGAACTGATAGAGAGCATCACCCAGGCCTATGAACAGTACGGTGAGGATGAAACCATTATCCTGTGCCGTTCCAACAAGCGGGCCAACCGCTACAATGCAGGCATCCGGGCGATGGTCCAGTTCAAGGAGGACAGGCTGGTGCGCGGCGACCGGCTGATGATTGTCAAGAACAATTACAAGTATGCACAGGGGCTGGATGCGGTGGACTATATCGCCAACGGGGATATGGCGAAACTGGTTTCCATCCAGCGTTACGAGGAGCGTTACGGCCTGCATTTCGCGACGGCCCGGCTGTCCCTGCCGGACTATGCTGACAAGGAAATCCGCGCCAAGGTCATTCTCGATACCCTGGATTCCGAGCAGGCGAGCCTGAACAATCAGCAGCAGGAGCAGCTCTATCAGGGAGTCTATGCCGATTACGCCCAGGTCTATTCGACCAAGAAGAAAATCTACGAGGCGGTACGGGAAGATGATTATTTCAACGCGCTCCAGCTCAAGTATGCCAATGCCATCACGGCCCACAAGTCCCAGGGCGGGCAGTGGAAATGCGTCTTCGTGGACAATCCTTTCTGGCAGGAAGAGAAGAGCCTGGACGACCTCAAATGGCTGTACACGGCGATGACGCGTGCGACCGAAAAACTGTATCTGGTCAATTTCAAGGACGAGATGTTCGACTGAGGTTTCAGAGGCTCCTGCATACAAAAAGCAGGCGCTGCTTTTTCCCGTCAGCCGTTTCGCATCCCAGTGCGAAGAGGTGGCTGCCGTCCTGTCCGTCATTTTTGTCCCAAAGCCTTTTCTTCAGTTCTTCGCTTGAGAAAGGAACATTGCGGGCCGTGACGTCCATCGGTCCGTGGTCGCGGCCGAAAGCTTTCAGGGCGGCGGAGGACAGGGGAAGGACCTGTGTGACCTGCCAGCAGCGGCCCAGTCCGACGGGCATCGTTGCTTCCGAGCCGACATAGAGATGGGTGCTGGGAGCCAGCTGGACCAAAGAATAACGCTCGCAGAGGGTCTTGTAGGCGCCGGCTTTCTGCAGGGCTTTTCCCGGTTCGAACAAGCATTTCGCTTCCTTCAGTTCTTCGATGGAAGGCGCGTAGCGGGCGATGGCACGGGTTTCTTCGTCCGGATAAAAGGAAAAATCCTCTCCGCCTTCCTCGTGAACGACAACGGGAGCTTTTCCGGAAAAATTCCGTTCCAGATGCGCCAGCATTTCCTTGCATTCTCCGCCGCTGCCGACCAGGATGATGCGGCGGACCTCCGGTCCGAGGGCTTTGCGGACGGCGCTGATGTCCGCCATCGGAGAGAGCTTGAGCAGCAGATGGGGAGCGCAGGCGAGCAGTTCGTCTTTCAATGTCAGGATATTGGGGGAGCAGTCTTCTAGCCTGAACACTTTGCCCCCGGCGTTGTCGCGGCGGGCCGGGTCGAGATAAATCAGGTCGGGCCGGAAGTCTCCCAGGATGCCCTCAATAGCGGTATCGGAGCCGGGCCCGGCAAGCGTCGCTGCGGCACCCATACCATCGGATTGCGGGGCGTGCATACTGATGAGGCGGTGACTGGCGACCCGCACATTTTTGATGCCCAGCAGCGAAAAATTGTGGGCTGTCGCATCGGCCAGAGCGGGATTCATTTCGTTGTAGAGGACTTCAGACGCTACGCCGGCAAAGGCCAAGGCATCGATGCCCATACCGCCCGTGAGGTCTGCGATCTTTCCAGCCCGTGGCGTGTTATCGGCGCGTGACGCCTCTTCGCCCTTTGGCGTGTCAGCGGTCCGCGAAGCGTTGCCGGTAAGGATTTCTGCCGCGACCTGCGCTTTGAAGCGGGCTGTGGCTTCGCTGGAACATTGCTCGGCTGACAACTTCGAGACATAGCGTATGCCCGTTTCCGCGTAGAATGCCGGTACTTTGTCCCTAATCTTGCGCCGGCACTCGATATATAGGCAGGCTTGTTTGAGGTCTATGTCCGGATATGAACTTTGGGACAGCAACAAAGAGGGGATGTCGTCGTTCCCGTGGTCCAAAATAAACCGCTCGAATGCAGTCATCGGTCTTCGGAAAGGCCTTACCGGACGCCGTTCAACGCCCGCGTGGCTTCCACATCCAGGGCGTCGGCCAGGATGCAGATGGGATTCTGTACCTCGAAGCCGGTGGACATCTCAATCTGCCATTTGCAGGTCTCGCATTCCGTGGCGACGATGTCTGCCGCCGCATCGCGGATGTTGTCGAACAGTTTCTTGCCGATGGCCTGCGAGTATTCGTAATTTTCCTTCTTGAATCCGTAGGTGCCGGAAATGCCGCAGCAGGAACTTTCCAGAATTCTCAAATCTACTCCCGGAATCATCTCCAGCAGACGGGTCGCGTATATCCACCAGCCCAGTCTTTCCATATGGCAGGAGGTATGGTAGGCGATGCGCTTGCGGCAGTCGTCCCGGAAGGCCAGTTTGATTTCGCCGCTCTCAACCTTTTCGTAGATGAATTTGAGCGCCAACTGGATGTTTTCCCGTACATCGGCATTGTCCAGTCCGAGTACGTGGGGGTATTCGTCGCGCAGGGTCATCGTACAGGTCGTGGAGGTCGTCAGGACGGGCGCTCCGGCCTTGCGGATGGAGGCAAGGTTGATTTTTCCCTGTCGGGCGGCCTGTTTGCCCATCCCGTTGGAAATCAAGGCGACACCGCAGCATTTCTCCTTGTCTAACAGGCGCACGCCATAGCCGCAGGCGTTCATCAGGCGGACAAAATCCTTGGACAGTTTGGTGAAGTTGTAATTGGCGTAGCAGCCGTGGAAGTAGTATATCTGGCGTTCGAATTTTTTCTGGGTCCGGGCCGCTTTCCGCCGATACCAGTGAACGAATGTCTCCGATGCGTAGGAGGGGAACGTGCGGCGGTGGTCGATGCCCAGGATGCCGTCCATCGCTTTCTTGCTGATGTCAAGGCCGAGCGCTTTGTTGACGATGGGAGAGAAGGGGACGGCCAGACTGCCCATCAGGTCCGTATTGGCCAGAATCATTTCCCGGAGGCCGGGTTTGAACGATTCGGACTCCAGTTTGGCCTTGGCGATGATGTCTCCGATGCGTACGCCCGACGGACAGGCCGTCTCGCAACGCTTGCAGTTCAGGCAGTATTTCAAGGCATAATCATAGAAGGCCTTGTCTTTCAGCCGGTAACGTTCACCGTCCGGTCCGGCCTGCTTGGGGCCGATATAGGAGGGATTGACGGCTGCCATCGGGCAATAGGCCGTGCAGACCGTACATTTGACACATTCTTGGAAGTTCTTGTCTTGCATAGCCTTATTCGTTTTTAATCATCGATGCAACCCGGAGGGCCGTTATGGCGCTCAGACCGCCGAGGCAGCCGTTTCTGAACGGGGCGGCCCCGGACAGAATCTGGCCGGCGGCATAGGCGTTTTCCAGCGTCCGGCCCTTGAGGCTGACCCTGAAATCCGCGTCAGTGCGGAGGCCGAAACTCATATAGGGCTGCTCTTCAAAAACATCGGGACTGAACCAGTCGCCGTGGCTGCCGCTGTAATCGACATCCAGTCCGAGGACCGGTTCGTAAATCTCATCCTTTCCGGCAATCAGTCCTTCGCTGAAGAAACTGCCTCCCGCGAAGACGAAGTTTTCCGCTTCGAACAGGCTGTTTCCCTGTGCACGGGTGCGGAGCGCCGTCATCTTGCCTTCCTCGACGATGCCGTCGCAAGCCGTGTCGCCGGCAAGGAAAGTGCCGCCCAGTTCTTTGAACCGCTTCTTGAGCAGATATTGCAGGCGGATGCCCGGGACGGAAGGATTCATCGTGGGAACCAGCGCCGCCGGTTTGTCGAGCATTTGCAGGAAGCGTACGGCGGCCGTGTCGCTTTCCAGGCCGAATACGGCGGGAAGCAGAATGAAGTCGCAGTCGCCGATCTTCCCATTGACCGCCTCTGCCAGCCGGCTGGCGGCATAACCGTCCAGGACGCGGGCGAGGTTGACCGAACGGAATTCGCTGCTGTTCGCGCGGGCGGTATCCGTCTCCCGAACGGACACTTCGCAAATTTCGGAGCGGACCCCCTGTTCCGCCAGTCCTGACGCCAGCAGGGAAGGGCTGAAATCCAGAAATCCCGAGATGTTCACGATGAGCACTTTCTCTGGCAGGGCCTCCTTGTCGAAATGCGCCATTTCTTCCAGGCTCAGCCAGGTCTGGCTCAGAACGCCGAGCGGGGTAATCCGCCAGTGATTGCGGCGGATGTCGGAGAATGTCCCGATGCCGGCCCTGTCCAGCAGTCCTGCCACTTCCGCCCGCAGGAGGAAGCATTTTTCGGGGGCTATCTTCTTGTAGGGATGTTCCTGCGGAAGCCGCTCCAGGGCTTCTTCAAAGCTTTCTCCTTCTTTCGTTTTCAGGAAATCCAAGGCGCCGCTGCTGAAGTTGAGCGTGCTCTGTCCCTGGGATACAATCAGGCATTTGCGGCCGGATTCGGCCAGGCTGATACCGCACAGCAGCCCGCTCAGACCGCCGCCGATAATGATGTCGTCAAATCTCATTGTTGCGTCCTCCTTGAATGACGGGCCGTTCTTCCCGGCTTTCTGATGCATAATGGTCAAGCCCGCAAAGTCCCTGGTAGAGATAAGAGGTCAGCTGGGCTTCGCGGACGGTGGCACCCCAGGTGACCGGATACATCCCTTTCCAGCGCTCCTGGATGAAGGAGGCAAGGTCTTTTTTGGCTTTGTCCGCACAGTTGTCCGCCTTGGCAATCAGCCCGGCGGCCCTGCAGGCGCAGACTTCACCCTGGCAGGGGCCCATTCCCAGGCGGGTGCGCCGCCGCAGGTTGACGATGTTCCTGGCGCCCAGCGTTTCGATGGCGTAGCTGACTTCTCCGACGGACACTTCCTCGCACTCGCAGACCACTGATTTGTCCTTGGCGCTGCCGGAGGCGATGTCCTTGATGTTGGAGCCGTGGCGTCCCCAGGCAGCCCGGTATGTGCTTGCGGCGGGTTTTTCCTTGTCGGGACGGGCGTTTTCATCCGAACCGACGAGGGGCGTGTCCGCCGTGGTGCACGGGGTGATGCTGCCCAGTTTCCTGCACACCATATCCGTCGCAATTTCCGCCATCAGGCGGTAGGTCATCAGTTTGCCGCCCGTAATGGTAATGAGGCCGGGGATGCCGTCCCGGCTTTCGTGGTCCAGGCAGACGATGCCGCGGCTGATGTTGCGGCCGGACGGGTCGTTGTCCGCAGCGACCAGCGGGCGGACGCCGGCATAGGCACGCACGATGCGGGTGTCCGCGAGGGACGGAGCCAGTTTGATGCCTTCCCGCCACAGCAGGTCCACCTCTTCGGGCGTCGGGCGTACGTTGTCACATTCTTCGATGGGAATGCGGGTGGAGGTGGTGCCGATCAGGCAGATGGTGTCGCCCGGCACGAGGATGTCCGCGTCGGCCGGTTTGCGGCAGCGGTTGATGACGACGTTGTTGACCCGGTGTCCGAAAATCAGCAGCGAGCCTTTGGCGGGAAACATATTGATGCCGGCGCCGGCCATTCCGGCGATGAGCGTTCCCCAGATGCCTCCGGCATTGACCGTGACGGTGCCGTAAAAACTGTCTTCGCTTTTGTCCGCGTGGCTGTATGTCGTGACTCCGCGTACGCGACCGCGGTCGTCCTTGATAAATCCGGTCACTTCCTGGTAGGTCAGGATGTCGGCCCCGTGCAGCTGGGCATCGTAGGCGTTATAGACGGTCAGACGGAACGGATCGACGGCTCCGTCCGGCACCAGGACGGCGCCGGTGAGGTCCGGGTTGACGGCGGGTTCCATCCGTCTGGCTTCCTGCGGGTCGATGGCCCGGGCGTCAATGCCGGCATTCCGGCAGGAATCGATGAATTTCTTCTGATACGCCAGGTCGTCTTCCGGCAGGGTGATGAACAGACCGTTGGTTTCCTCGACGCAGTGGGCGGCGATTTTCCGCAGAATCATATTCTCCTTGATACATTCGGACGCGGCTTCCGCGTCGGTGACGGCATAGCGGGCACCGCTGTGCAGCAGACCGTGATTGCGGCCGGTCGCTCCGTTGGTGAGGTCGTATCGTTCCAGAAGCAGGACTTTCAGGCCGCGCAGGGCGCAGTCGCGCGCTACGCCGGCTCCGGTGATGCCGCCTCCGATGACGATGACATCGTAATGTTTTTTTACGGACATATTATAATATTGTGTGTTGGCTTTTACGACGGGGCATCTCTTTCCGGAAAGAAACCCGGCCGTCTGCATCTTGCAAATTTAGTCAATCGCGGCAAGAATATCAATTTTTTTTGAGAAAGTTTTGTTACCTTCGCACATCAGTCCATTCAAATTTTCGTACGATGTCGAGATATCTGCCCGCCATGTTTCTGCTCCTGGCCCTGATGTCCGTTCCGATGTCGCTGCCGGCGGAAAACCGTGATACCCTGCAAACTGGGCAGGGGCCCGTTCCCAAAAGACCTCCTTTTATCGAAATGTTCCGTCCGTTGTATCTGACGACGGGTTTTCCCGTGACGCAGCAGCCGACGAAGGACAATGCGGACGTGAAGTTCCAGCTGAGCCTCGCGATTCCCATCTGGCGCAACATCGGCGGCAGCGGCATCGACCTGCTGGCGGCCTATACCCAGATTTCGCTGTGGAATTTCTTCGCCCATTCCAGTCCGTTCTACGACAATACCTACATTCCGGGGCTGTATGGCCGCAAGGTGTGGACTACGGAGCAGGGGAGGCCCCTGCGGACCCTCCTGTGGGGATATGAGCACCGTTCCAACGGCCGCGACGACGCCTATTCCCGGAGTATGAATTATCTCTTCGTCAGTTATGCCCGTTCCTATGATTTCGGACTGGTCCTGCAGGCGGCAGCCCATATCGGGCCCAGTTATTACGGGGATGTGCCGACCTGGGACCTTTCGCTCAAGTATCACGGCATCGTCCAGCTCAGCGCCGTCTATACGACGCCGGACGAGGGGTGGGAGTTTATGCTCTCGGCCAGTCCGCTTTTGAACCGGAGCATTGCCAACGTAAACCTTGAAGCAGGCCGGCGCATCGCCTCGCGCAAGGCGGGCAATCCGTATTTCTTTGTCCAGTTTCATTATGGCTATGACGAGGCCTTCCGTGAGTGTATCGACCAATATGGTCCTGTCATTCAGGAGGACAAGCACGTACCTTATTATGCCGGGGAGCCGGTTCCTCCGCGTGCGATGCTGCGTTTCGGCGTCTTGATTACGCCCAAGTCCGTTATGCGTGGCAATCTATAGATGCTTTTTTGCAAAAATCGTCAAAAAAATTTGCCGCTATCAAAATTATCACTATCTTTGCATCCGCTTTCGGCAACGAAGCAACCAGCCTGGTGCGGTAGTTCAGCTGGTTAGAATGCCGGCCTGTCACGCCGGAGGTCGCGAGTTCGAGTCTCGTCCGCACCGCCAACCTCTCAGACCATTGGGAGGTTTTTTATTGAAAGTTTGCAGGGACCTTAGCTCAGTCGGTTTAGAGCGCTTGCTTCACACGCAAGAGGTCGGCAGTTCGAATCTGCCAGGTCCCACCCCCCCCCTTGAGATGACCAGGAAACACTCTTTCAGGGCCCGTCTTCGGGCATTTCGGATTTGGCAGCAGTTGGGGCGCAATCCCTGGCGGCGGCAGCGTGCAGTCCAAAAACAAGGCGGAGATTTCTACAAAGGGGCTTTCACCAGTATTCCCTTTCTCAACGACGATGCCAAACGCACGTTCGTGCACCTGTTGTTCCGGCCCGGGTATATGATCCGGGATTATATCAAGGGTGATCACGAACGTTATCTTGCGCCCTTGACCGCCCTGATTGTTTTTTATGCCTTCTTTACCGTGGTGTCAGCCGTGCTGCAACCCTTGCAGTCGAAGATGTCCCAGACGGAAACAATGTCGGAGCAAGTGGCGGAAGAGGGTAAAAATACGAAGACGGTGTCGGAAATCCTGCGCCAGGGCGAGAATTATTTAAGGCTGGACGAGCATCCGGAATTGGTGGACACCCGTGCAAAGGCGGCCATTGCCGCTCTGGAAGGAACGCTCAGGAGCAAGGGGGTCACGTTGTTCCTGGGGGATTTCCTCCTCCTGTGGCTGTCTATGGGCCTTTGCTTGCGAAGGTATCGCGTCCCGTGGTCAGCAGCGGCGGCGGCATCGGCCTATGTGCTGTGCCTGTTCTGTTTCGCGATGTTTTTTGTCGTCATCGCCACCCTGGGCGAGCGGAATTCCCTGGGGATTTCCGTGTTGTTTCTTCTCCTTGTCGTCGTCTATCGGCAGTGGTTTTCTACGGGGTGGCTCAAGAGTGCAGGTCTGGCCCTCAAAACAGGGGTCGTCCATATCTTGATTTATGCGCTTTTTGTGGTAACCGTGACTGCAGGCGTTATCCTGGCGGCAGTGGCGAAGGGTGAAATCAATTTTATGGAATAAGTCCGGGCCGGGGGATGAGCGGTAGGATAAACCTCTTCAGTCGAATGCAATGCTTTCGATTCTCAGGCGCAGGGTCCCGGAGGGAGTGCGGGCCTCGGCGATATCTCCCACCTTCTTGCCCATCAGGGCAGAACCGATGGGGGATTTCAACGAAATCTTGCCGGCTTCGAGGTTCATCTCGTGGGGGCTGACTATCTCAAATCTCATCCGGGCATGGGTCGCGAGATTCGTAAATTCGACACGGCTCAGAAGGCAAACCCTGTCTTTCGGGAGGGCGTCGGGGTCGATGACGCGTGAATGTTCCAGGACTTTCTGCAGGAAACGGATGCGGCTGATGGTCTTCGCCTGGTTTCTCCGGGCTTCACGGTACCCCGCATTCTCACTCAGATCCCCTTGGGCGCGGGTCTCCGCAAGGTCGTCCTTCACCTTGGGGTAAACCTCGCCGATAAGATGCTGCAACTCGGCCGCAATCTCGTCGTATCGTTGCCTGGACAGATATTCCATAGCCCAAATTTACGTGCATTCCGGGAAAAAAGCAAATCCGTTTGACATTTCCGAGGAATATAACTGTCCCTGCAAGGATCCCCTCCCGATGGGCGTGTCTGTGGACCCGAGACGGAAGCCCGGCTTATGAGTGTGCCTGAATTTCATAGTTGTCTGAGGACCTTGGCGGGATTACCTGCTACAACCACATTGGCGGGGACATCTTTGGTGACGACCGACCCGGCGCCGATGACGGCGTTGTCGCCAATCGTAATACCGGGAAGGACGTGGACACCGGCGCCTATCCACACATTGTTTCCTACGGTGATGGGTTTCGTGAAAACCAGCCAGGCTTTCCGCTGCTCCGGGTCCAGCGGGTGTCCCGCCGTGTGGAAGTAACACCCCGGTCCGATGAGGACATTGTCCCCGAACTGGACGGCCGTGCCATCCAGGATGGTAAGGCCGTGATTGGCAAAGCATCCCTTCCCGAAGTGGATGTTATACCCGTAGT
>CADBLM010000055.1 GCA_902795445.1 uncultured Bacteroidia bacterium | reverse complement strand
GCCCGAACATCGGCCTTAGCTCGTCCCTCGGCATCGACGCGCAGGTCAACCGCTTCGGGTTCATCGAGACGCCCTACCGCAAGGTGGAGAACGGCAAGGTGGACCTGACCGAAGGCGGCTGCAAGTTTATGAGCGCCGAGGAGGAGGAAGGCAAGATGATTGCGCTGGCAAACATTCAGATGGACGATAACGGCAACATCCTCGACGAGCGTATCCAATGCCGCCTGGAAGCCGACTTCCCGGTTGTCACCAAGGAAGAAGTGGACTATATGGACGTTGCGCCCAACCAGCTGGCGTCCGTCGCCGCCTCCTTGATTCCCTTCCTGGAACACGACGACGCCCACCGCGCCCTGATGGGTGCCAATATGATGCGCCAGGCCGTTCCCCTTCTCAGCCCGGAAGCTCCGATTGTCGGCACCGGTCTGGAGGAACGCGTCTGCATCGATTCCCGCACCCAGATTGCAGCGGAGAAAGACGGAGAAGTCATCTATGTGGATGCCAACGAGATTCACGTAAAATACAAACGGAGCAAAGACGAAGAATTCGTCAGCTTCTCCTCCGACATCACCGTTTACAAACTGCCCATCTTCCGCCGTACCAACCAGAGCACGACCATTCTGCTCAAGCCGGTGGTCCGCAAAGGCGACAAGGTGGTCAAGGGCCAGATTCTTACCGAAGGCTACGCGACCCAGGACGGAGAACTCGCTCTCGGACGCAACCTCAAAGTGGCCTTTATGCCCTGGAAGGGTTACAACTACGAGGATGCCATCGTGATTTCCGAGCGGATGATCCGGGAAGACATCCTGACCTCCGTCCACGTAGATGAGTTCCTCACGGAAGTACGCGAAACCAAACGCGGTCCCGAAGAACTGACTCCCGACATTCCCAACATCAGCGACGACGCCACGCACAACCTCGAAGAGAACGGTATTATCTGTGTCGGCGCGCATATCGAGCCGGGAGACATTATGGTCGGTAAAATTACTCCGAAGGGCGAGAGCGAACCTTCTCCGGAAGAGAAACTGCTCCGCGCCATCTTCGGCGACAAGGCCGGTGAAGTGAAGGACGCTTCCCTCAAGGCAAGCCCTTCCTTGAGCGGTACCGTCATCAAGACGGCCCTGTATTCCAAGGCCGCCAAGGATTCCCGCAGCGCCAAGAGCGACCAGAAGATACTCATCGCCAAAAAAGAAGAGGAACTTCACCGCACGCTGGATTCGCTCCGGACGAAATTCATCGACAAACTGATTGTCCTGGCCGCCGGAAAGAAGAGCGCCGGCATCAACGACCTCTACGGTACGGAAGTGATTGCCAAGAACAAAGTTATCAGCGAAGAGGACTTGAAAGGCATCAAGGACTACGACAATATCGTCTCCAGCAAATGGACCGCCGACAAGGCCGCCAATGCCCTCATCAAGGACCTGATCAACAATTACTGTACGGCCTGCAAGGTGGCAAGCATCGCCAGCAACAAGGAAATCGACCATATCAAGATAGGTGACGAACTGAGCAACGGCGTGATGAAACTGGCCAAGGTCTATGTGGCCCGCAAGCGGAAAATCCGCGTGGGAGACAAGATGGCCGGCCGTCACGGCAACAAGGGTATCGTCGCCAAGATTGTACGTGACGAGGATATGCCCTTCCTCGAAGACGGTACTCCCGTGGATATCGTGCTCAACCCGCTCGGCGTGCCTTCCCGTATGAACCTCGGTCAGATTTACGAGACGGTCCTCGGCTGGGCCGGCAGCGAACTCGGGCTGAAATTCTCCACGCCGATTTTCGACGGCGCCTCGCTCGAAGACATCTGCGCCTATACGGACAAGGCGGGTGTCCCCCGCTACGGCAAGACCTACGTCCGCGACGGCGGTACGGGAGAGTGGTTCGACCAGCCGGCTACCGTGGGAGTGATCTATATGATCAAGCTCGGCCATATGGTCGATGACAAGATGCACGCCCGCAGCATCGGTCCATACTCGCTCATCACCCAGCAGCCGCTGGGCGGCAAGGCTCAGTTCGGCGGACAGAGGCTGGGAGAGATGGAAGTCTGGGCGCTCGAAGCGTTCGGCGCATCCAACATCCTTCAGGAAATCCTCACCGTCAAGTCCGACGACGTGACCGGAAGAAGCAAGGCTTACGAAGCGATCGTCAAGGGCGACCTGATGCCCACGCCGGGTATTCCTGAGTCTCTCAACGTGCTCCTGCACGAACTCAGAGGCCTCGGACTCAAAGTGACTTTGGACTAATTGACTACGAAAATTACTGAAAGATATGCCTACCTATAACAAAGAAAAGAAGGCGAAAATCAATTTCGAGAAAATCAGTATCTCGCTTGCCTCCCCGGAAGAAATCAAGGAGAGGTCCTCCGGTGAAGTATTGAAGCCGGAGACGGTCAACTACAGGACGTACAAGCCTGAGAAGGACGGATTGTTCTGCGAGAAAATCTTCGGTCCCACCAAGGACTACGAGTGCTTCTGCGGGAAATACAAGAGAATCCGCTACCGCGGCATCGTCTGCGACCGCTGCGGTGTGGAAGTAACGGAGAAAAAGGTACGCCGCGAGCGTATGGGTCACATCGAACTGACCGTTCCCGTAGCGCACATCTGGTATTTCAAATCCACGCCCAATAAGATTGGCGCGATGCTTGGTCTGCCCTCGAAGAAACTGGAGGCCGTCATCTATTATGAAAAGTACATCGTGCTCCAGCAGGGTGCCTCCAAGCGTCCCAAACTTGACCTTCTTTCGGAAGAGGAATATTGGGAAGAGATGGACCGCCTGCCCGAAAACGACAACCTCAAGGACGACGACCCCGACAAATTTATCGCGGAAATGGGTGCCAGCGCCATTCTCAAACTCCTGCGGGAAATCGACGTGGATGCGCTTGCACACGAACTGCGTGCCCGTATCGCGACGGAGAAATCCCAGCAGAGAAGGGCGGAGGCCCTCAAGCGCCTGACCATCGTCAAGTGGTTCCAGGAGTCCAAGGGCATCAACAGCCCCGAATGGATGATACTCCAGGTCATTCCGGTCACTCCTCCG
>CADBLM010000054.1 GCA_902795445.1 uncultured Bacteroidia bacterium | reverse complement strand
CCCTGGAATCCGGCGCATTGATGGTGAGCCATTGGGGCAGGATGCCAAGGGTGTAATTCATGGTCCAGGGGCCGATGGTTGGCGTAAAGGTCATATAGACAGCCATCTTGCGCTGTGGCGTCTTAATATTGCACGGTTGCACCAGTACAACGCCTTCGTCTCCCACGGGGGAAGACCAGGTCATGATGGCGTCCTCTACGCGGGAATAATTGACAACCAGCGATATGAACTTCCACAGGGCCGTAAGGCTGAAGTTGTGCCTAAGCTCCGGTTGCAACTGGGCATTGCCGCTCTGCCAGATATAACGGCTGTTGTACCGCACGGTACCGGACAGGTAGGCATAATTGGGGCGCAGCGTCTTGGCGCTGTAATTAACCATGAGCTGCACCTTGGCATTGTTCGGATCAATGACGGTAGCCCAGGAGAGCATCGGGAACCAGTTGCTATAATTCCGGGTAATGTCGTTTGCCGGCGTTATGGCATCCTGGTAGGCATAGTGCACATATTCATAGCGCACGCCGGCGCTGAACTGACCGGCCTTCGCCAAGAAGAAACCATAGTTGACGAAGCCGGCGTAGCTATCCTCCACCACCGAGGCCTGCGAGGACGGAATGTCGATCCCGCTGATGGCGTAGTTGTCGCTGCGGCGGGAAAAAACTTCTTCCGTTCCAGCCTGCAGCTGACCCTTCCAAATCGGATAGGAAAGAACAGCCTTTGCGGCATACATCCTTCCGTCGGACTGGCTGCCGGAGCGGATGGTGCGGCCGGTCGAGATGTCACTGGTTTCCTTTGACTCCGAATTGCTTGCGTTGCCGGTTCCATAATAGTCCAGGTTCACGTCCACGCCCAGTTTCCCGCCAATCACACCATTGTAATAAAGGTTTGCCCCGAGATTGTAGATTCCTCCGGGGCCCATCTTATCATTGGAGATGGTTGCGATTTTGTCGGCGAGGGTCCCGTCCAGCCAGACATTGTCATTTACTTCCGTATAAACGTCGTACTGCAGGGTTTTTCCCCATTCGATTTTTCCACCCAGGAAGTGGTTGTCGCTTATCTGCCAGTTCACCCCGGCATTGCCATAAAGGCTTTGGCCGAGGTAGTTGTTGAGAAGGTCTCCTTTGTTTTCCAGCAGGAAGGTCTTCCCAAAGGTCTTCTTTTCCAGGTCGCTTTGCTGGCGGGAGGTGTTTCGGGCATAGTTGATGCCGGCGAAAACGTCCACGCCGCCCGTGCGGTAGTTCACGTTAAGGGCGCTGAAGGGGTCGTTCCCCTTGTCCCAGCGAAGCGACTGCTCGTCCTGTACAAACAGATTGAAGCCGAAACCGTCGCCACGGCGGCGGATGGTGCGGATACGGACTACACTTCCCACGGATGCATCGTATTGTACCCCAGGATTGGTAATAACCTCGACACTTTGAATCTCATTGCTCTGAAGGCGGTCCAGTTCGCTGCTGTCCGTCACCTTGCGGCCGTTGATATACACCAGCGGCGCTCCCTTCCCGATGACCTCCAAGCCGTTCTGGCCCTTAATCATACCCGGCGTCTTGGACAGTACGTCTTTGGCCGTACCGGCATTCTCCAGCACGGTGCCGCGGACATTGGTCTGCAGGCCTTCGCCGGTGAGCTTGGTTTTGGGCATTACGGCCGATATGGCAGCCCCTTCCAGCATAGCGGTGTCCGCCTCCAGCGTAATGACGGCGCCATCGATTGGAGCCAGATACACGGTCCGGTAGCCCATCATAGCCACCATCATAATCCCGTCGGTCTCGGATGTCACTATATTAAATGTTCCGTCATCGGCCGTCACGGCCCCGCATACGACGGAGGAATCGGCCTTGGAGAGAATGGCCACGTTGGCAAAGGGAACCACTTCCCCGTTTTCGTCCACCACTTTTCCTTTCCAGTCGCCCCGGGCAAAAGCAGGAAGCGCCGTCATGACAAGGATGAAAAATGCAATCAGTCTTTTCATGGTCTGTCCATATTTTTCTGATGGCAAAGTTAACGTGTATTCTGTTCCGAAATACAAATCGATATGGACAATAATGTGGACAATTACGGCTTATTGGCCTATGGAGGCTTGGACATAGGCGGTGTTTTTTCTACTTTTGTATGCGAATATTTCGGAACAGGAATTATGGCAAGACCAGTAAGCATCACTAAAGAAAAAATCCT
>CADBLM010000053.1 GCA_902795445.1 uncultured Bacteroidia bacterium | reverse complement strand
GAGCGAGTCCACGCGGTAATCCTCGTACTGGGAATAAGCGCTCCGGCGGGGCTCTTTGGCATTCATAATGCGGCGGAGCATATCACGGAAATAGGGTCCCCTGCCGGCGTTGTGGTCCTGCACCTGATAGTGAAGTTCGATGGGGACTCCGGAGAGCGAATCATACTGGTGACGGTTCAGGAAGCCTTCCTTCTGCATCTGGGAAAGGACGAAATTGCGACGCTTCAGCGCACGCTCGGGATGCAGCTGCGGATTGTACTTGGTCGGCGCGTTGACCGCCCCCACCAACATCGCGCTCTCTTCGGCCGTCAGTTCTGCGGGCAACTTGTCGAAGAACGTCCGGGCCGCGGCCCGGATGCCGTAGGCGTTGCTGCCGAAGAAGACCGAATTGAAATACATCGTGATGATTTCATTCTTGGTATAGTTGCGCTCCAGACGGACGGCGGTAAACCATTCGCGCAGCTTGATCCAGACCATCTTGACCTGATAGACGCCGGGGATGCGGCTGCGGGCCTCGGCACGGGGATAGAGGGTCTTGGCCAGCTGCTGGGTGATGGTGCTGCCGCCTCCCTGCCCGCTGTCCCCGCCGAGGATGGTCTTGAACATCACGCGGCCCAGGCTCTTGAAGTCCACGCCGGAATGCTCGTAGAAGCGGCAGTCCTCGGTGGCGACCAGCGCCTGGACCAGATAAGGGGACAACTGTTCGTAGGTTACATAGGAACGGTTCTCTATATGGAAGGTCGTCAGTATCTGTCCGTCATCGGAAAGCACCTGGGTCGCGAGCTTGTTCTCGGGATTCTCCAGTTCTTCGAAAGAAGGGATGCGGGCAAAGGCCCACACGGAGAGCAGCAGCAGGATGGCCACGGCAAGGGGTGCACAACCGATGAGCCACGCCCATTTGATGAGTTTTTTCTTTGTATGCAGTTCCATTTTTGTCCAAAAATCTTACAAAAATAACAACAAAATTTGAAAAATCCTTTGATTGTTCCTTACTTTGCAGTCCAAATTGCGATTTGCCGCGGCAGATTGCTCCGTAAAAGTATAGAATGATGGGAAAAAACCTTGTTATCGTCGAGTCACCCGGGAAAATCGACAAAATCCAGGAATTCCTTGGAAAGGATTACATTGTAGCCGCAAGCCGGGGCCACATCCGGGACCTGGCGGAAAAGGACCTGAGCGTAGATGTCAAGAAAAATTTCGAGCCGAAATATGTCATTCCCGCCGACAAGAAAGCCGTAGTGAGCAATCTGAAAAAACTGGCCTCTTCCGCTTCCGCCGTCTATCTCGCGTCCGATGAAGACCGCGAGGGAGAAGCCATTTCCTGGCACTTGTTCGAGACCCTGGGACTCAGCAAGGACAATACCCGCCGCATCGTCTTCCACGAAATTACCAAGACGGCCGTGTTGGACTCGCTCAAGACGCCCCGCGACATCGATATGAACCTCGTGGACGCCCAGCAGGCCCGCCGCGTGCTCGACCGTCTGGTCGGTTTCGAACTGTCCCCCGTCCTTTGGAGAAAGGTGAAACGCGGGCTTTCCGCCGGAAGGGTCCAGTCGGTCGCCCTGCGCCTGATCGTGGACCGGGAGCGGGAGATTCTCGCCTTCGAGAAAGAACTGTACTACCGCATCGAGGCGCTGTTTCTGCTCAAGGACGGCAAAGTCTCACTCAAAAGCACGCTGGAAAAGAAATTCAAGACGGCCGAGGAGGCGGAGACCTTCCTGAAAAGCCTGGTCGGCATCGAATTTTCCATCCTGGACATCCGCCAGAAAGAAGTCTCGCGCTTTGCGGCCCCGCCGTTCACCACCTCCACCCTCCAGCAAGAGGCGGCCCGCAAATATCATTTCAGCGTTTCTCAGACAATGAGCATCGCCCAGCGTCTGTACGAGGAAGGTCTCATCACCTATATGCGTACCGACTCGGTCAACCTGTCGCGGCTGGCCCTCGGCGCGGCGAAGGCCTATATCACGGAGCATTTCGGCACGGAGTATTCCCGCCCCTGCCAATACCAGACCAAGAGCAAAGGTGCCCAGGAAGCCCACGAAGCCATCCGGCCCACCTATATCGACCGCGTCAGCATCGACGGGACGCCGCAGGAAAAGAAACTCTACGACCTGATTTGGAAACGGACGGTTGCCAGCCAGATGGCCCCCGCCGCCATTCTCCGTTCAGAAGTGGAAATCGGCGCCGATACCCTCAAGGACCGTTTCGGCCTGACCTCCGACCAGATCCGCTTCGACGGTTTCCTCAAGGTCTATATGGAAAGTACGGACGACGAGCAGCCGGAAGAGAACATCGGCGCCCTGCCGGACATCCATATCGGCGACCGTCTCACACTGGACAGCGCCAAGGCCTCCGGCAAATACACCAATCCGCCTTACCGCTATTCCGAGCCCACCCTCGTCAAGAAACTCGAAGAACTCGGCATCGGCCGTCCTTCCACCTATGCGCCGACCATTTCCACCCTCACCAAGGCAAGGGGCTATGTGGTCATCGGCGACAAGGAGGGCGAAAAACTGCCGGTCAAGAACATCACCCTCAAAAACGGCGTCATCAGCCATTCCACCTCCTATGATACCGTCGGAGCGGAAAAGCGCAAACTGCTCCCCCAGGAAATCGGAATGCTGGTCACGGACTATCTGATGGAACATTTCTCCGACATCCTGGACTATGGTTTCACGGCCGGCGTGGAGGAAGATTTCGACCGGATCGCCCACGGGAAACAGAATTGGAAAGAGGTCATCGGCCGCTTCTATACGCCTTTCCACCGGACCGTTGACAGCACGATGTCCGAAAAGACCTACAGCAAACGCGAAGACCGTGTCCTCGGGACGGACGGACAGGGGCGGCCGGTGGTCGCCAAATATGGCCAGTACGGGGCCTATGTCCAGATCGGCGAGGGCGCGGACAAGGTGAGCGCGAGCCTGGGACAGGGCCAACTGATGGAGAGCATCACGCTGGAAGAGGCGCTCAAACTCTTTCTGCTGCCCCGCAAGGTCGGCACTTACGAGGGCGTGGACATCATCGCGACGAAGGGGCGTTTCGGACCCTATCTCAAATACGGGGACAAAAATGTCTCCCTGCCACGCGGGTGCAAGGCGGAGACCGTCACGCTTGACAAATGCATCGAGATTCTGTCCGCCGCACAGAACAAGCCGGCCGCCGGCCCCATCGCCGTCTTTGAGGCGTCCGGCATCCAGGTCCTCAACGGCCGCTACGGTCCCTACATCAAGCAGGGCGATTCCAATTACAAGATACCGCGCGGCACGGACGCCGCCACACTGACGGAAGAAGACTGCCAGAAAATCATTGCGGAAAGCGTGCCTTCCGCCCATAAGGGCCGGCGTTTCCCCAGAAAGAAATAACATTCATTATGAAGAGGAGCAAGAGGCTGGTCAGGATTGCTCTCGTCAGCATCGTAAGCATAGGATTGTTATTCGCTACAGGAGACGGCATCGTTTCACGGGTGGCACAACAAAAACTCAAGACGGTACTCGCCGAGGTGCCGGATGCCCGGATCGATTTCAAAAAATTGCATATTGCCTTGCTTCCCGGCTATCTGGTAATCCGGGATGTACAGTTCAACACCCTCGACTCGACGGGAACGGGGTCTCCGGGTATCGAGGCCAGCATTGATGAGATCCGTCTGGAAAGGGTCCGGTGGCTGCGGGCTCTGCTCAATGCGGACGCCCATACCGACCGGCTGGTTTTGCATCATCCGAAGTTGCGTGTCGTCCTGGCAGAAGACGCGAAAGGAAAGGTTCCGCCCCGGGAAGCGAAAGACAGCACGGGTGCAGCGCAAAACGGGCTGCTGAAAAAGTTGTCTCTTTCGGAAGCCCGCATAGAGGACGGGGAGGTGGAGTTGTGCAGCCGGACAGATTCGTTGCGGGCATCCGCCGGCAACATCAACTTTTCCGTCCGGGATCTGGCCTGGCAGACGGGCGACTCACGCTTCCGTTACAACGACTCCTGCTATCATCTGGCCCTGGACAGTCTGGACTATACCGACGCCCTGGGACTGTCCCGGATACAAGCCGCCCGCATCGGCACGGAAAACGCCGGTCCGCTCAAGGCGGAGTCCCTGCACCTGTACACTTGCGTGCCGAAAATGGAACTGGCGGAACGTCTGGGAAAAGTCGCGGCCATGTGGTACGATGTCCATCTCGAAAGCCTGCACACCTGCGCCCTGAATCTGCCCCGTTTAATGGAAAGCCGTAGCGTGAAAATTGACAGCATCTACCTGCACGGAAAGGATATCGTGATTCTGCAAGATGACCGCTACCCGCCTGCCGTTCCTTACCCGACTTTGCAGGAAGGCATCAATGCAGTCGAACTTCCCTTGCAAATCAAGCGCGTCAACGCCTGCATCGATCAGTTCAAATTTATATGGGCCACCACCCACATCAACTGCGGAGAACTGCCGCTGCGCAAAGTCCGCCTGAACCTGGGCCATATAAGCAATGCCCCGGACAACACGATGGAACTTTTTCTTAACGCCGGTCTGGGCCGTGGCAGCCGCCTGAGTCTGTCTTTATGGACCCGCAATGACAAACAGGAACACATCAAGGGAAAATTTCAGGTGGACAGTCTGGACACAGACGTGTTTGACCCTTTCCTGCGTCCCCTTTTCGGGGTGACGGCCGAGTGCCGCATCCATCATATCGACGGCAGCTTTCACGGGGACAAGCACAAGGCAAGCGGAGAACTCTGCATGCTTTACGATGACTTGAAGATTCACGCCTGGAAAGACGAGTCGCCCTACCAACTCATCGCCAAGAACAGCGGCGTCATCAACTTTTTCGCCCCGATGCTGCTGCCGAAATCCAATCCGGCACAAAAAGGGAAGGCGCCCAAAAAGGCGCCCATCGGCATCGAACGGGATCCGATGATTCCCTATCCCGCCTACCTTATCCAGGCGCTGACCAACGGGATGATGAATACCGTCCTGCCCGATATATTCGTGAAGAAAAACAAATAAACCAGACCGGAAGCATCGGCGTCCGGTCCTGACATCCAAGTATGAATACAACTACTGAAAAAATGAAAAAGATACAGACAATCGGCATCCTCACCTCGGGCGGAGACGCGCCCGGCATGAATGCGGCCATCCGGGCCGTCACCCGCTCCGCCATCTACAACGGCTGGCGGGTAATGGGCATCTACCGGGGCTGGCAGGGACTCATCGACGATGAAATCAAGGAATTTACCTCCTCATCCGTCAGCAACACCATCCAGCGGGGCGGCACCATCCTCAAGACGGCCCGCAGCAAGGAATTTCTGACACCGGAAGGCCGTGACAAGGCCTACGCCAACCTTCAGAAATACGGCATCGACGCCCTGGTGGTCATCGGCGGCAACGGCTCCCTCTCCGGAGCGCAGGAACTGGCCAGCGAACACGACATTCCGGTCATCGGCCTGCCGGGCACCATCGACAACGACCTCTACGGCACGGACTCCACCATCGGCTACGACACGGCCCTCAACACCATTATGGACTGCGTGGACAAAATCCGCGACACGGCCAATTCGCACGACCGCATCTTTTTCGTCGAAGTGATGGGACGCGACGCCGGCTTCCTGGCGCAGAGCGCCGCCATTGCCACAGGT
>CADBLM010000052.1 GCA_902795445.1 uncultured Bacteroidia bacterium | reverse complement strand
TTTTCATAAGTGATAAAATTTTAAATTTTTAACATTAGTTTTTCCGCCAACCTCCCAGACACGACATAAAATAAAAAAGGTGGGGAGACTCAGTAGCTTTTCAGTTCCCACCTTACGCCCCCGCCAAGAGGCTAATCAAGAAAACTGCGAAGAAACATCACCTCTCCACCCGAGTCTTTATGGAGGATGCTGCAAAAGAAAAAGCAGTCCGGCATAGACTACGGAAAAAGAGAGCATTTCACTTCTTAGCCTCTTGATAATAAATACTTGGCGGGTATTTTGGTGGGGCCTAAAGCGCTAATGCACCTTTGCCAGAGGATTTCTCCCTCTGACGGTTGCAAAGATAGCGTTTTTTAGTGAAATGCTCTCAAAAAGATGATGTTTCTTCATTTTTAAGGTTTTTCGGCTTTTGAAATTTCCTCTACTCTCATAAACCTTCAAAAACCTTATAACTGTGAAGAAACATACCAATCAGAAAAAGCTCACTGGTACGACGCTGGAGAAGGTGTCGAGAACTACCATAGCCGACTCATTCAAACCAGTCTACTCAAGTTAGAATTTTGGGGAGGATGCGTCTCTGGTTGATTGAAATAGAAAAGTTCCCGTTAGACTGGCCTGCTTAATAAGGAAGAGTGGACTGCGGGACTTTACGGGTCCTGGCTGCAATGTGGGTTTAAAAAAAATTGCTTACTTTGCATCGCAATGAGAAAAAGAGAACGATTACTGGGCTGTGTGCTGCTGGCACTCTTCTCGGCAGTTTTGCCGGGATGCCGGAACACAGGCCCGCAAGAGGAAGCCGCCGACAGAGAAAAACGCGACACCGTCTATCCGCTGGGATTTTTGACGGACACGCTGGAATGCAAGAGCGGACGGGTCAGAAACGGCGAAAACTTTATGGGGCTGCTGATGCGGCTGGGACTGTCCGGCCGTGAAGCCTGGGACCTGTCCCAAAACTGCCCGGACAGCCTGTTCGACGTACGGAAGATGCGGGCGGGAAATGACTATGATGCATATTATTTGACAGAGAGGCCCCAGACGGAACAAGAAGAATCCGGCGGAGAGCCCGTACCGGAGGCCGGAGCGAAACCCGGGGCGAATGACGGGCGGCGGCATCTGCACTATCTGGTGTACCACAACAGCCGCACGGAAGCGACGGTCTTCGCCCTTCGGGACAGCCTGCGGATTTACCGGATTCAGCGGAAAATCACCTGCGAAGACGCCCTCGCGGATGTAACCATCCGGTCGTCGCTCTGGAACGATATGCAGGCGGCCGGCGCCCCGGTCCAGTTGATTCTCGACCTCTCGGACATCTACGCCTGGACGGTGGACTTTTTCGGCCTGCAGAAAGGCGACCGCTTCCGGGTATTGTACCGCAAAAAGTTCTGTGAAGGAGAGCCCATCGGCATCGACACCATCCGTTACGCCATCTTCAGCCGTGGCAATGCGGACTTGGAATGCATTATGTTCAACCCGAGGCAATACCTGGATCGGCTGCCCGGGAGTCAGGACGACGCGGAAAGCGGCGGAGCGGACCCGGAGCGTCTGCTGGCGAAACTCGGCAGCAACATCTATTGGAACGAGAAGGGGGAAAGCATGCGCAAGACCTTCCTGAAGGCGCCGCTGCACTATTCCCGCATCTCATCGGGTTTCTCCTACGCCCGACGCCATCCCGTCACCCGCGAGGTCCGGCCCCACACCGGCGTGGACTACGCCGCTCCGACCGGTACGCCCGTCGTGACCATCGGCGACGGAACGGTGTTGAGCGTCAAATATGAAGGGGCCGGCGGCAACACCGTCCGCATCCGCCACAACAGCGTCTATACGACGGCCTATCTCCACCTGTCCAAATACGGAAAAGGCGTCACCCCCGGCGCCCGCGTCAGCCAGGGGCAGGTCATCGGCTATGTCGGCGCCACCGGCCGCTGCACCGGCCCGCATCTGGACTTCCGCGTCTGGAAAAACGGCTCGCCCGTCAATCCCCTCACCCTCGACTCCCCTCCCGCCGAGCCCCTGCCCGATGCCTTCAGACCCGCCCTCGACTCCCTCCGCACCGTCCTGCGGGAAAGGTTGTAGAACATCATTTTGAACGCCTGGCGGGGATTTGCTTTTGAAGATGTGTGCCTGCGCCATATTGACGCCATTAAACGGGCGTTGGGCATCGGGGGCGTCATAAAAACGATCATCCGGTGCAAGAGCCCCCATAGAATGCGTTCCAGGGCATACCTCCGCACCGGATGGTCAATTTTGCCGTACAAAAAAAGGGGTGCGGCCGCTGTCGGCCGCACCCCTTCGAAGCTGAACGATTACTGAATGTTAATCTGCTTGACAGCCTTCTGGGTTTCCTCCTTTGTTTTCCTGGGAATGATTACGCTCAGCACGCCGTGTTCCACTTTTGCTTCAATCTTATCCGCATCGGCATCCTCCGGCAGCATAAGCATCTGCTGGAACTTCTCGTAGGAGAACTCGCGGCGCAGATAACGGCCGTTGTGCTTTTTTTCATGGTTCTCGGCCTTTTTCTCCATATTGACAACCAAGTTGTTGTCCTCGTCCACATGGACATTGAAATCATCCTTGGTAAGACCGGGAGCGGCGAGCTCCACCTCATATTCTTTTTCATTCTCAATGACATTGATGGCAGGAGCGGTATAATTGACTCTTTCCATCCAGCTGTTGTCGAAGAAGTCGTTGAAGATGTCAGGCAACCAGCTTTGATTCTTTCTAATCGTAGGTAACATAACAAACAACATTTTTAAAAGTTTCCGGCTTCCGGCTCCCATTCGGCCTTCCGTCCGGGTTCCATATCGGAACGACTGTAGAAAAGACAAAACCGGGGCCAAGCCGCTGAAATGGACTTTTTGGCACGCCAAGGGTGACAGAAAGTCCAATGGTTGTCATCGGGCGGCGGGGTCGTAGCGCTTGCCGGGAAAGAAACGGGAGACCTGCCGGCAATACTGCTGATACTCGGGATACTTGGCGCTGCTGATTTCCTCGGCGAAAGCGGCGCTGCCCTGGAAGAGGACGATGAGCAGAAGGGCGCCGATGAGACTCCAGTTGAGCAGACCCAGGCCGGCACCGACGGAAAACAGGTAAAAGCACACCCAGGTGCTCTGCTCGGCCAGATAATTGGGATGACGGCTCAGCCCCCAAAGGCCGACGGTATTGAAGCCTTTGTCGTAGGGGGCCGGCAGGTCCTGCAATGCGGCGCCCTGCTTGAGCATCGCCCACTTGCGCGTCTGGAAGGCCCACTGCTGCTCATCCGCAACGGTTTCATAGATGATACAGGCACCCGTCAGCACGGCGGCCAGACCGTCCACCCAGCCGAAAGGAAGGGTGGAATGCATCGACACCAGCGCGGGGAAGGTCGTCAGCAGAATCAGGGCATTCTGATACAATGAAATGAAAAAGAGATTGAAGAGCATCCATTTCCAATGCGGCTGGAAATCCTCGCGCTCGCGCAGCACTTTCCAACGGTAATCTTCCTCCCCTTCCCAAAATTTGAGGCGGTAGGCCCCCTTGCGGGCAAAATTGAAAGTCAGGCGGCATCCCCAGACCGTAGCCAGTACCGCCATCACGACCAGGCGGGGCGAGAAACCGGCCTTCGCCGCGATAATCCACACATAAACCGGCGGCAGGATGCTCCAGAGTTTGTCCATCTGACTGTTGTTGCCGGTCAGTTCTCCCACGACAAAGCAATAGAGGACACTGGCACCCATCAGCAGCAGAAGGGTTTTCAGGACATCCCACTGTGCGGCATCCAGGGCGGGGCCCATATAAAAATACAGGAGCGGGCAGGCTATCAGGGACAGAGCCAGCAAGGCTCCCATCAAAGGAATGTTCAAGGATTTCACAGGCATATCATGAAAGTTTTTAGTTTTCTGCAAATTAAGGCATAATTTTTCAATTTCTGCTGCCTTGCTTGAAAGAAATTGCTACATTTGTACAGCCAAACAGGACTGGTAAAACAACCATAATGCCGGAGCCCAAAACTTTAAGGATAGATGATACGAGTGTTCATAAGCAGTGTGCAGAAAGAGTTTTCGGAGGAAAGGAGGGCCCTTGTCAAGTATATCCGCGAAGATGTCCTTCTGTGTAAGTTCTTCCTGCCGTTCATATTTGAAGAGTTACCGGCCATTGATCTGTCAGTTCCTGAAGCATACCTGTCTGAAGTCGCTCACTGCGACATTTATTTGGGAATCCTCGGTCAGCAATATGGTTTTGAAGATAAAACGGGTGTCTCACCTACAGAGCGGGAATATGATACTGCTGTAGAAAACTGCAAGCACAGGCTCATTTTTGTAAAACGCATTGCAGACAGGGAAGCCAAAGAGGACGCATTCATCAAAAAAGTTGAAGCTCAGGTCGTAAAGAAGTCATTTTCTGATTATGATGAATTGAGAACAAACGTTTATTCCGCTCTTGTCAGATTCCTCGAAGATAAGGAGTATCTTCGTCTGCTTCCGTGGGATGCCACTATGAGCAATGGTGCTACGATTGCAGACCTTGACGAAAAGAAGATTGAAAATTTTGTAGCCTTGGCCAAACAGAAGCGCGGATTCCGGTTGAATTATACCGGAGACAATACGCTGGAGATTCTGATTGCGCTCAATCTTGCATCAGAAACAAGAATCACCAACGCCGCGCTGCTGCTTTTTGCAAAGAATCCACAGCGATACTTTGTCAGCAGTGTCGTGAAGTGTATGGTTTTCCCGACAGACATTATGACAAAGCCGATACTCTCGCATCAAGTATATCAAGGCACGCTTTTCGAACTTATTGATGCAGCAACGAGTTTTGTCATTCAGCACATTGATGCCAAGATAAGCACGAGAAAAAACAGCAATTCCCCGGATATTGAATATGAGATTCCGATGGAAGCCGTTTCCGAAGCAATCGTGAACGCCTGCGTTCACAGATCTTATGATAGCAACGGGTCGGTACAGGTTATGCTGTTCAAAGACAGGCTTGAAGTCTGGAATCCTGGAACTTTGCCATACAACATGACTCCAGCCAAGTTGAAACAGAAACATTCTTCTGTTCCTGTGAACCCGATTCTGGCAGTCCCGGCTTTCTGGGCCGGCTATATAGAACATTCCGGAACCGGCACTGTCGATATCGTCAACTCCTGTAAGCAGGCCGGATTGAGAGAGCCGGATTTCATACAGGATGAAGACTTCAGAGTGGTGATTTGGCGTAAGGAAGCCAGAATCGATGGCCCCCTACCTGTCAACACAGAAGACGGTTTTTCCTTTGATGACCCTCTAAACGGCCCTCTAAATGGCCCCCTAAATGGCCCCCTAAACAAGAAGAAAGCCGAGTTGTATAAACGCTATAGGCAACTGATTGAAACACTCATCGGAAATCCCAAAATAAGCAAGCAAGAATTGGCGGACACGTTGGGGGTAGGATTGACAACCATCAAAAGAGATATCAATGCTCTTCGTGAATCGTATCGTATTGAATGGGTCGGTCACGCAAAGACCGGCAGATGGGAAATTGAACGACTGACTAAAAATTAGTTTTTGGCTTTGGAAGATATCATATCCCGCTATGATGCGCAGGGACGGGAGGTCATCGAAAAGGCGGCCCGGCTCTCGCAGCAAGTGCTGGACGGAGCCGTCCGGAGCAACGGAGCGCCTTTTTTCGGGCATCCGGCAGGCGTGGCCCGCATCGCCGCCGTTGAAATCGGTCTGTCCGCCGAGTGTGTCGCGGCCGTCTTCCTGCACGAAGCCTCTTCCTGGCTCAAGCGACAGGCGGCCGGACAGGCGACACAGGCGGCCGAGGGCTTCGAAAAAGAACTGGATATGTTCCCCGGGGACATCCAGACGATGGTGGACGGACTGGACAAGATTGCCACCATCAAGCCCAAGGACACCCGCCTGGAAGCCGAGAACTACAAGAAACTCATCGTCTCCTATTCCCGCGACCCCCGGGTGGTGGTGCTCAAGCTCGCCGACCGCCTGGAAGTGATGCGTTCGCTGGAGATTTTCCCCAAGTCGTCCCGCGAGAAAAAGGCCCTGGAAAGCCTGATGCTCTACATTCCCCTCGCCCACCAGCTCGGCCTGTACAATATGAAAAGCGAGATGGAGGACATCTATTTCCGCTACGCCGAGCCCCAGCAGTACACGAGCATCACCAACCATCTGAAAATCACCGAACCGGACCGGCAGAAACTGACTTCGGACTTCATCGAGCCGCTCAAGGCCCGGCTGTCGGAAGCCGGCATCCGCTACAAACTGAAAGCCCGCACCAAGACCGCCTTCTCCATCTGGAAGAAAATGCAGAAGCAGAAAGTGGACTTCGACGGGGTCTATGACGTATTCGCCATCCGCTTCATCATCGACGCGGGAGACTGTTCCCTCGAAGAGGAAAAGGCGCTCTGCTGGAAAGTGTTTTCCTATGTGACGGAAAAATACGAAACCGACACCAAGCGTCTGCGGGACTGGATCAGCCAGCCCAAGCCCAACGGCTACGAGAGCCTGCACATCACGGTCAAAAACGACGAAGGCGCCTATCTGGAAGTGCAGATCCGCACGCGCAGGATGGACGAAATCGCCGAGAGCGGCCTGGCCTCCCACTGGTCCTACAAGGGTATCAAGAAGGAAGCCGGACTGGATGACTGGCTGACCGCCGTGCGCCAGTCGCTCGAAAGCGGAGCCAAACTGTCTCCGCCCGACACCGAAGGGGACGACGACCTGCCGAAGCCTCCGGCGGACGAGATTTTTGTCTTCACGCCGAACGGAGACCTGCGGAAACTTCCCGCCGGCGCGACGGTGCTGGACTTTGCCTTCGAGATTCACACCAAACTCGGCTCGCAGTGTACGGGCGGACGGGTCAACGGCAAGGCCGTTTCTTTCCGCGAGCCGCTCAAGACCGGAGATTATGTGGAAATCTTTTCCAGCAAGAACCAGAAACCTTCGGCCGACTGGCTGAACTGGACCGTCACAAGCAAGGCCCGCAGCAAAATCCGCCAGAGCCTCGCTGCGGAAGACTATAAAAAGGCGGCCCAGGGGCGGGAACTGCTGGAGCGGCGCCTGCGCAACTGGAAACTCGAACTCCGGGACGAGGATCTTGCGGAGTATATGAAGAAACTCCAGATCAAGACCAACAAGGAATTTTTCGAGGCGGTGGGAGACGGCCGCATCGACCCCACGGAGGTCAAGGAGTATATTCTCGACATTGAAAACGCCCGGCAGAGAGCGGCGCAGGCGGCGGCCCGGGCCGCCGAAGAAAGACGGCTGGAACGCGAGGCCGCCCGTGAAGAGGACGAAAACACCGACGACATCCTGGTCATCGGGGCCCGCAATGTACGGCACCTGGAATACACGATGGCCAAATGCTGCTGTCCCCGGCCGGGCGACGAGATTTTCGGCTTCCTCTCGGCCAAAGGCGGACTGAAAATCCACCGGATGTCCTGTCCCAACGCAGCCCGTCTCATCGAGCATTATCCCTATAGACTACAGAAAGCAAAATGGAAGGACCCACATTGATATTCGCCAGCGGCAACAAAGGGAAAATCCGGGAAGCCGCTGAAATCCTGGAAGGACGCTACAAAGTCATTTCAGCCGCTGAGGCCGGATTTACCGAAGAGGTGGAAGAGACAGGTACGACTTTCCGGGAAAATTCCCTGCTCAAGAGCCAGGCCATCTGGAAGGCGCTGGGCCGCGACTGTTTCTCGGACGATTCGGGGCTGGAAGTGGATGCGCTCGGCGGGGAACCGGGCATCTACTCCGCCCGCTATGCCGGGGAGGACAAGGATTTCGAGAACAACATCGACAAACTGCTGTTCAAACTGGAGGGCATCACGGAGCGCCGGGCCCGTTTCCGCTGCTGCGTCACGCTGATGCTCGGCGGGCAGCCCCATTTCTTCGACGGCACGCTGGAAGGGGAAATCGGCCTGGAACGCCGGGGCTCGCAGGGCTTCGGCTACGACCCCGTCTTCATTCCCGACATCATCGCCCCGGGGGTGGCCAACACGCAGCGCCTGACCATCGCAGAAATCTCCGAAGAAGCGAAAAACCGCATCTCCCACCGCGCCCGGGCCCTCGCCGAGATGACCGCCTGGCTGAGCCGTGAACGATGAAGCGTCCCTGCGAACTGATCGTCCTGCACACGACGAAATACGCGGAAAACGCCTTCGTCGTCCACACGCTCTGCCGCGAATACGGCAAGCGGAGTTTTCTCGTGCGGGGTGTCGGCAAACAGGTTTCACCCGCCTGGTTCCTGCAACTGAACATCCTTGAAGCGGAAGTGAGCGAATCGCAGCGCTCCAGCCTGTGGACCCTCTCGCATTTTTCGCAGCCCGTCCCCCTCAGTTCGCTGCGCGATTCCCTCGGAAAGAACTGCATCGCCCTGTTCCTCAGCGAAGTGCTGATCAAGACCCTGCACGAAGGGGACGCCGACGAAGCGTTCTACGCCTGGCTGCGGGGCCGCATCCTCCTGCTGGACAGCCTGGGGGCAAAAGCCGACGGCATCCACTATGCCAATTTCCACATCGCCCTGCTCAAGGAACTCTGCGAACGGGAAGGGTACGAGCCCTCACAAAATGAACTGCTGGCTTTCAGCGAAGACAGCCTGTCGGATATGGAAATGCTCGCGGGGAAAAATTTCCAGCAGATGCTGCTTGTCCCCCTCAACGGAACCCGCCGCAGCCGCATCGCCCGCAGTTATCTCAAATTTCTGGAGTACCACCTCGACACGCCCCTGCACATCAAGTCCCTCGACGTGCTCGACAGCCTCTTCTGACACTTCGGGGAAGGCCTCTCAAT
>CADBLM010000051.1 GCA_902795445.1 uncultured Bacteroidia bacterium | reverse complement strand
GGATTGGCCCGGGACAGGCTCTCATACATTTTGCGGGAATAGGCGGCGAGATTTTCGCTTCTTTGCCGACTGCCCAAGGGGCCAAAGGGAACCTGCATTTCATTGAAACTGTCAATCAGGTAATACTCCCCTTTCCCGAATTCTTTCTCCCACTCGCGAATGAAAGATGCTCCGATTTCCTGAAAAAGAGGGTCCATCGGAGAGAGAAGATGATTGTGGTCCTCCTTAGGCATCTGATTCCAGCGGGTTTCCGTCAGGGAGGCTTCCGGGAAATGCTTCGCAAATGCATCCGGAACAAAGCCGGCGAACCCTTGATAGACCGGCGTCATCCCCAGTTCCCGCTCGCGGGCATCTATCCGATGGGCGAGTTCCAATTGGGCCTCCATCCACGCATCACTCACCGGCCCCGCATGATGGTCCAGATTTCCCATTCTCATCCAGGGAAGATGGGCCGGCCCCGTCCAGTAATCCTTGATTTCTTCGTCGGAAAAGCCCATTCCCTTCCAGACGCGGGCCAATACTGCCTCCCCGCCAATGGGAGAAACCGGCATATCGAAGCCGTGAAGGGCCATCCAGTCGATTTCTTTTTCCCACTGTTCCCATTTCCAGAAAGGATAGGTGTAACCAAAGGCACAGACATTCGGATATAAATGGACCTGATAAGGGCTTACCACCTCCTTTTCCTCCATCGACGGCAGGCGGGACGGGAGTTGCAGGCGGTTCCCGGTCCAGGAAGCGATGCCGTAGCCCTGATCGAAGATATACTCATAGAAACCTTTGCAAATGGCCACGGGGGAACTGCCTTTGACGGTCAGGCAACCGTCCTGTACGGACAGGACATAACGCTGGCCCCCGTCCCGGACTGCCGGCAAAGACGCAAAATGCACTTGACGGGGAAAGAAGCCGAAGGTTCTTTCCACCACGGCCCTGGCCGCATCGGCCGGGGCACTGCCGTCGGTGGCCGGAACGCGGCCTCCACAGGCGGACAGAAAAAGTGTGACAATAACGGCGAATCGCCGGAGGGGGTGAAGATACAGATTCATCGGCAGGATTTATTCTTGTTGTTTCAAGGCAGTAACGGTGACCTTCACATCGCTGATGTTGATGCGGTTGTTTTTGACATTCGATGCGGCACCTATCATCAGGCGGCTGGAGGATGAAACATCGCTGAGGGTGACGGTATAGGTCGTCCAAACCGTATTGGTTCCGGCCATACTGAATGTCTTACTGTTGTCGAAGGGATTGGAAGTCAGACCCGAATACAGATGATCGGCGTTGAGGGAACCGCCTGTTTCTACGGAGACGATGCCGGCCACCACATTGGTGTGGTCCGTACTGGCAGCGTAGGCGGCGGCTGTCACCTGCACTTTTATGGTTGCCGCCTTACCCTCGGGAATCGCCGCAAGCATCGGCGACACCAGGTAAGACTGCCCGGAGATCGTACCCAATTTGATATGTCCCTGGTGGAAATACAGGGAAGCGCCTCCGGCGGAACTCCAATAGCCCCACTGGGAAATTTCGCCTCCCGACTGCGTCCATCTTGTCGCTGCTGCAGCCGTATAATCGTCCGTTCCCTTGTTGAATGTCTTGTCAGAAACAGCTGTCGAGCCTGTCCCGTTGTATCCGTATCCGGCACTGACAGCCACACCTTCCCCGCCGTTGGTCAGGCTGTGGAAATCTTCCGCGAGGATGACATCCCCCACGGCGGCATCGGAAGTGACACAATTCAGGTCGAAGGTGTCCGTCGTCGCGCTGACGACATTGCTCCATCGCTCACTGCCACTTTCCCTGACCCGGAAATAATAACTTGTATTCTGCGTCAGGCCGGCGAAACAGAATTTGGGCCGCAGGCCGCCCCAAGCCCCGCTGCCGGCAGGAATGGAATACGAAACGACCTCATCCGTACAGCCGGCATCGGAATAGAGCGCGATATCCCACGCCCGGGCCACATCTTGCGCTGCCGTCGCGCCTTGGGTCTGCCAGGTAAAGTTGAGCGTGGAAGAAGAAGTCTCGGCTGATGTAGCCGTCAGTGTGGCTCCCAGACGGGTCAGGCAGATGTCGTCCAGAAAGAACCGGCTGAAATCCGCACCGTCCGCACCGCTGAAAGTCAGTTGTGTACCGGCCGTCGCGCCATAAATATTATAAGTATATTCCCCGAAACGGCCCGGATGAGCCCCGCTCGTACGGGAGAGGGAAGAAGCCAGGGAAGGTTGGGCGACCGCGGCGCCGACAGCGGCCAGCGAGCCGTTTTCTCCCCCCTCTGTAAAGACCGCTCCGTCCGAAAGCGTCAGTTTGAAACTGTCGGCATCCGGCGAGAGGACATCGGCGGCAGTCGCCCGTCCATTGGTTTCATAACCCATCGCCTTGAAGGTCAGCCGGTAGTCACCGGCCGTAGAGAATGCCGGCGAAGTCAATGTACCCTTGGAGCAGGTCCAGGAGGCCGGTTCGACGGCAGAGGATCTCACGGCGCCCACTTGGAGATAAGCGGGACGCACCCGGCAATTCGAAGCCGACCAAGAAGTGCCGGAAACGCTGTAGGCGCTTTCGTCGGATGAAGGGTCATACGCCCCGCCGTCCAGATTCGTAAAGGAGCCCAGCCGGCCGGTTTTGTCGCCGGTTGAAGAATAGTTGGAGCGGATATCGACACCGGAGGTATTCCCGTCGAAAGGAAGAAAGGTCTCGGCTCCGGTGGGGACGGAAGTGCTTTCTTCTTCCGCAGAAGAGAGGACTACGCTGGAAAAAAGGGTGACTGCGCTTGTCGCACTCTTACCGATGCCGAGCTGTCCGTCCAGGAAATTGACGATGCCTCCGTCGCAATTGTTAAGGCCGCTTGGCACAATCTTGACATAGAGATTATTTCCGGCTTTCAGTTTGTTCAGCATAGAAGCGGGAGGTTCGATGCAAAGGCTGATTTCATCATACACATCCTTGTTGGACAGATGATAGAAATCCCCCGTTGCGTATGCAGCAGCCGGAAGCCGGCACCACCAGCCGCCCGGGTCGCTGGAATAGAGGACGGACCAGCCCCGGCAGGCATACTGTCCGCCCCGAAGACCGAAAGACAGACGCATCCGCTTCGGGGCATCCTGCGCCAGGGGGAAGGTAAAGAAATAGCCGCTTTCGTATTTTTTGGCATCGGTAATCGGTTTTTTATCCGCTCCCGTCCCGTCATAATTGGCATAATTGACACTGATGTCGTCCTTGGCATAGCCGTCCCGCGCCGCCTCATCATAAGACCACAACTGGACATCGGCTGCGGAAGTGCGATGGTTGGCGAAAATCTGGAGGGTCGCGCCGCTGGCTGCGTCCGTCATCACGTCCTTGGAGGTCTGTGTCGAGGCATTTTTAGTGCCGGCCGTATAGGTCACGTCCTTCGGAACGGACAACGAGTTACAACGCAGGGAAAAGACATAGGGGAAGGTGATGCCGTCCGCGTCCGCGTCTGCCTTGGTCACTGCGCCCGGGCGGGAGCAATAGCCCAGGTTGTAGGGCGTATTGGGTTTGAATACTTTCTTGCCATACAATCCACGCACATAAGTATATTCCTGCTCCTGTCCGAATCCGTCGTTTTCCCGGGTCATAAAACTGAACATCAACTCGTGCATATAGGTGCCCGGCAGGACGGACATATAAAAGCTACCCTCCGGGAATGTTCCTCCGCCATTTTCGCCTTCCTGCGGATAGAGGATGAGACGGGGATAGCAACTTGCGGTAGAAAGCCCGGCATAAATGTCCGTGGACCCGCCCAGTTCCGTGGAACCGTCCGGCTGGGTATGCGGCCACCAGCAAAGGGATGTGGCGGGCGTATCTCCGCTGTAATCGATGGTAAAGTTGCCGCCCAGATATTCGGTCGGTCCCAACGCTTGCTTCCTACCTCCTTCCAAATCATAGGAGAGCGTCCGGGCGCGGATTTCCGTGATGACGCCCGCATCGGCCGCAGACACATTGAACTTGAACAGGGAGGTCACGGTAGAAAAGACATACGGACCGTCTTTTTCCGCGGATTTGGCGACGCTCTTGAGCTGCGAAGTCCCGTTGGCATTGACGGGAATATTCCCGGCGGCGGGCACCACTTTCTGCTTTTCCGACAGCCATTGGAGCATCTTGCCCTGTTCCCAGACGGCCTGACCGTAATCGGGAAAAACGGCATAATAGACACTTTTCCCGTCCACTGCGACTGCGGCTGCGTCCGTACTGGTAAAGGTCGCAACAGCTCCGCCGCCGCTCACCTCCGAACAGACATATCTCTTGGTCTGACGGCTGCCCAAAGAATAATTATCGCCCCCTGCCGGATCCGTCTTCACTCCATCGTCGTCATAGATACCGATGGCATCCGAAGTCGTCTGCCAGCGCAGGTATTTTCCATTTTCGAGCACAATCTTGGTGTCTCCGCTTTCCGTGGCGGAGGAACTTGGTTCGTCTTCTTTTGTGCAAGCAGTGATAGAATGCGTACCGGCTTCGGGATGCATCTGCCCGGCGGCCTCTACCGAAGTGTGCTCCTCAGGCTCCGTCACTTCTTTCATACAGGACACAGCCATCAACGACAGAAAGATGAGGAAAATCGGCAGATATCCACCCCAATCCACCTCCTCTTCGTCTTCCAAGGGTTTGGCGGTGGAATCTTGACAGACGGAACGGTTTCCGTCACAATCGGATATTTCAGTCTCGGGAGCGACATAATTCCTCGCCGGCGCCGAAACGGAACAGTCGGTCTTTTTCATAGTAAACAGTTAAAATTCGAGGCAGGTACGGATGGGATAATGGTCGGAGATATAGGGGACCTTCTTGTAGGTCTTGTCTATCACCTTGAAATCCTTGCAGCGGGAGAAGTTGGAAAAATAGATGTAATCGATGATTTTGCGGGGACCGTCCGAAAAACCGTTGAAGGAGCCTTTGTCATCGGAGTCCTCCGCCACGACGCGGGCGCTCTGCATCTTCCCTTCCAGAATCTTGAGCGCATCGTCGGAAGGCGTGACATTGAAGTCGCCCGTCAGAATCAGCGGAAGTCCCTCGGGATTCATCTGAGCGATACGGTCCCAGATAAGCAGAAGGCCGTTTTTCTTGGCCTGGGCACCCCGGTGGTCAAGGTGGGTGTTGACGAAGAAGAACTCCTTCCCGCTCGGCGTGTGTCGGAACTTGGCCCAGGTGGCCGTGCGGGGATAGGCGGCATCCCAGCCTTTGGAGGGGATGTCGGGGGTCTCGGAAAGCCAGTATGTCCCCCAGTCGAGGAGTTTGACGGTCTTGATGTTGAACATCACCATCATCCGCTCTCCCTTGTTGACGCCGTCGTCACGGCCTACGCCGATGAAACGGTAGTTGGGCAGGGCTTCCTCCAGGTCATAAAGCTGGTGCGGACGGACTTCCTGCATACCGCAGACATCCGGTCTGATGTCCTTGATCATCGCGTCGGAAGCATCCTGGCGGTAGCACCAGCTGTTGTCCCCGTCCGAGAATTTGCCGTCTATGTCGGAGCGGACATTGAAAGAAACGACGCAGAGTTCGTTCTTGGATACGGCCGGACCGGCCAGGCTTTCCGCCGAGCAGGCGGAAAGCAGGCAGGCCAAAATTGTCATCAGTCGGATATTCTTCATCGGTCAACGAAAATATGGATGTTGTCTATCATAAAGCGGTAGCCGTCATTGTTGATGATGGCGACGGCGTCGCCGCTGCGGAGCGTAAGTTTCCGGGCGATATGCTCCCAGGAGGTATCGTAAGCAAAATTGGCGGCGCCCGTCGGGGAGGAGAGGGACTCGAAACGGTAGGCAAAGGTCGCGCCCTCCTCCTCGACGGTACCGTCCGGATGGAGAATCGCGATGCGATAGCCTTTCGCAGCCGTCCTGTAGGAGGAATGGAGGGCAAAGACATCGAAGGCCAGCGTACAGGAAGTCCCCTCTTCGGAAAGATTGCGGGTCAGCGGCGGGGTGACCACGCAGATATCCTTGGCGCTGTCCAGATGCAGATAGCCCATTTCCGGGAAGACGGCGCCGCCGTACCACCAGCCGTCCGCATCGTAACGGCGGGGGAGCCCGGAGAAGTCGTATCCTTGATAGGTATCCGTCGTCGTGGTGAACCAGGCGGGGAAATCTGCCGCTTTGTAGGCGTCGCCCATCCCTTTATAAGTATTGAGGACGACACCGTCGGCACAGGGAAGGGCCGTGCCGTTGAACGCGGCGCGGCTTTCCGCCGTAAACTTGGGACTCATACCGGGACAGCCGTTGTGGACGTCCCGCTGGATGCTGTAGCGGTCGAAGCCCTGGAAGATGACATCGTTGGAAGCACTCTGGCGGGTCTGGGCCGTCTTCACTTCCATCGGAGCCGACCACGCGCAGTCGCCGGCGCTGTTGGTCATCGTATAGAGAGTCGTGCCGTTGGTACCGGTCAGGGACTGGTTGGCACGGGAACGCACCCGGAACCAGTAAGATGTGTTAGGCTGGAGACAGCCGATGGAAATGCGGGTCCGGAACTGCCGCTCCACACCGTCGATGAGACCGTTCCAATGCGTGGATGTCGTATTGCCGCCGCTGCAGAAAGCGTAATAGTTGGTCTTCACGCCGTCAAAAGGCCAGAGATGGGCGAGAGAACGGGTGCAGGCCGCATCTTCGAAGAGCTCCATCTCGTACAGGCGGTCCTGGCCGGTCAGCAGCGTGGTGGGCGCGCTGTCGTAAAGTTCATCCCATTCCACGCAGACGCTGGTCGGAGACACCTCGACGATGCGGGTCGTACGGGTCGTGAAATGCTGTTCCTCGGACGGCAGTTCGATGCCGGAAGACACGCTGGATACGCTGACCGCATACTCTTTCGCCTGCTCCAGGCCGGTGAGACGGAAGACGCCCTCCGAAGGGGTGAAATGCTCCGCGGCAGGGCTCACGGAACCGGCAGGCCGGCCGTCCAGGTAGATGTTGTATTTTTCGGCTCCCGCACTGGCCGTCCATTGCAGGGTCGCTTCGCTGAAGGCAATCTTGCGGACGCTCAGGTCGGTGACCTTGACATCGTCGTAGAGTTTTTCTATTTCGACGGTGACGTCGTCGAGGAACATCCGGTGCTGGCTCTTGCCGAGACCGGTCCCGGACCTGTCCCAATCGGGACCGATGAGCAGGCGGGAATCCGCCCGGGCGTCATCAAGCGTGACCGTATAGCCGTTCCAGCCGGCGCGGGTGACGAGCCCCATCTGATGGTCGGTCCGGGAGCGGACGCTGAACTCGTGGCCGGACATCTCGCCGGAAACCAGGGAGACCAGGATATTCTCATTGTCCGTATTGTAGCGGGAAGCCGTGAAACTGACTTTAAGCCGGGCCGCCTTGCCCTCGGGGATGCAGGAGAGGGCCGGTGACACCAGGGCGCCGGTCCAGCTGTAGCCGCCGAGTTTGAGATAGCCGGCCCGGGCAAAGACGACCTTTCTGCGGTTGTCCGCCGTCCCTTCCTGAGTTTGGAAGGACCAGCCGGAAAGGCGGGAAGCGTCGGCTGCCGTCAGGAAACCGTCCGCGCCATAGAGCAGGCATTCATAGGAGCGGCTGCCATAGCCGCCGTCCGGATATTCGCCGGAGGGGGGGGGCAAAGATGCTGACGTCCGCAGCCCGGAAACCGGCGCCGCCGTTCACGTCATCACCGTTCCAGGGAATCTCGGAGAAATCTTCGGCGAGGATGACGCTGCCCTCCGCAGCCGTCGCGGCCGAAGGGCTGACGCAGGTAAAGGCAGCCGTATGGGCGGGAAGGATTTCGCTGGTCTTGCCGCTGCCCAGGTTGGTGGCCGCAAACCAGTAATCGGTATCCGGGGCCAGGCCGGCAAACGTGAAGCAAGGGATGGCGGAGCCCCAGTTTCCGCTGTTCTCATTGCACTTGTGCGCGACCACGAGCATCGTCGTGTCGGCGTCGCTGAAGAGGCTGAAACGGTAGGCCGGCGCCGCTTTTTCCGCCACGGTCTCCCCTTCCCCGAAAGCGAAGGTCAGGGTGGAGGATGAAGCCGCGGTCAGCGTGACTTCCACACCGGGATCGACGGTCTGGTCTCCGCGCTGGATGATGGTCAGATAAATGGTCCGGCTGCCCAGGGAGAGGGTGGCCGTTCCCTTGCGGGTATCGCCTCCGTTGTGGGTATAGGCGAGGGTAAGGGTCCCGTCGCCCTCGCCGTCAAAGCGGCGGAGCGAAGGGCGGTCGGC
>CADBLM010000050.1 GCA_902795445.1 uncultured Bacteroidia bacterium | reverse complement strand
CCCCAGACCGTAAGTCACGCCGAGGGGCTTGTCCTTGGTCCAGAGGGCCACACCGGAGTAGCCTTTTTTCTCGGCGTAGTTCCAGTAGGAGGTGTAACCGGGGAATGCCAGGTCCAGTTGCCCGGCCTGCAGCTTGGTTTCCTGCAGGCAGAAGAAATCCGCGTCCAGTCGCTCAAAAATCTCGGCAAAACCCTTGCCGCAGACGGCCCGCAGGCCGTTGACGTTCCAGGAAATGAATTTCATACCCTCCTATTCTATGGTCCAGCTGACGCCGTCCTTGGTGTCCTTCACCTGCACGCCGAGCGCCTTGAGCGTGTCCCGGATGCGGTCGGAGGTCGTCCAGTCCTTGTTCTCGCGGGCCGTCTTGCGCTGCTCCAGCACGAAGTCCATCAGCCCGGCGATGAGGGCGGCGGACTTGTCGGAAGTGCCTTCCTCGTCGCGGAGTCCCAGCACGCCGAAAACGATGTCGTCAAAAAGTTGGCAGAGGGTGTCCAGGTCTTCCTTGGCAAGGCTCAGTTTGCCGTCTTTCGCGGAGTTGATCAGGCGGACCGCCTCGAAGAGGTGGGCGAGGGCGACCGGCGTGTTGAGGTCGTCGCAGAGCGCCTCGTAGATGCCGTCGAATATCTTGACGACTTCCGGATGGACGGCCGTGCACTTCTCCGGCGCAACGCCTTCCGGCACTTCCCCGTAGGGAATGGAGGGGGCTTTCCGTCCGGCCATCGCATAGAGGTCTTTTGCGGCCAGAAGTAGGCGCCTGAGGGCCTTTTCAGCAGCCTGAAGGGCTTCGTTGCTGAAGTCCAGCGTGCCTCGGTAATGGGCCTGGAGGATGAAGAAGCGGACGGTCATCGGCGAGTAGGCCTGCTCCAGTTTGGGATGGTCTCCCGCAAACAGCTGGGGCAGGGTGATGAAATTGCCGAGGGACTTGCCCATCTTCTGCCCGTTGATGGTAATCATATTGTTGTGCACCCAGTAGTGGACGCCCTGCGTGCCGCGCGAAGCGACGTTCTGGGCGATTTCGCACTCGTGGTGGGGGAACATCAGGTCCATTCCGCCGCCGTGGATGTCAAACTCGCGGCCGAGGTATTTTTCTCCCATCACGGAACATTCCAGATGCCAGCCGGGGAACCCTTCTCCCCAGGGGGAAGGCCAGCGCATAATGTGCTGCGGCTCCGCTTTCTTCCAGATGGCGAAGTCGAAGGGGGCGTGCTTGTCGTCCTGGCCGTCGAGGGCGCGCGTACCTTCGAGGGTATCGTCCAGGTTGCGGCCCGAAAGAATGCCATAGCGGTGGTCCTGGTTGTATTTGCGGACATCGAAATAGACGCTTCCGTTGCTCTCGTAGGCGTAGCCGTTGGCGAGGATGGTCTTCACGGCCTCGATCTGCTCGACGATATGCCCCGAGGCGCGGGGCTCGATGGACGGCGGGGCCACATTGAGCAGGCGCATCGCCTCGTGGTAGCGCAGGGTGTAGGCCTGAACGACCTCCATCGGCTCCAACTGTTCCAGCCGGGCTTTCTTGGCGATTTTGTCTTCGCCTTCATCGGCGTCGTGCTCCAGGTGCCCCACATCCGTGATGTTGCGGACATAGCGGACTTTGTAGCCGAGGTGGCGGAAGAATCGGGTCAGTACGTCATAGGTGACCCCGGGACGCGCGTGGCCGAGGTGGGCGTCGCCGTACACGGTGGGACCGCAGACATAGATGCCGACGTGTCCGGGCTGAACGGGCTTGAACAGCTCTTTCTGCCGGGAAAGGGTATTTGTCAGGTATAAATCTCTCATAGCAGTGCAAAAATAGCAATTTTTTCGTATATTTGTCCTTTGTTCTATGGACAAACTCAAAGAATATCTCCGAAGGCGTCTGCTCCGCCGTTGTTCCTGGAAGGGAACGACGGGTCTGCGTCCCCTCAAAGGAATGAAAACGGCCACCGTCCTTCTGGATGTTTCACAGGAAGGTTCTGCGGAATTCCGCACACGTGTCAAGAACTGGTTTCTCTCCCGGGGCATCCGTGCGAGTCTCTTTTATTTTGATTTCCGCAAGCCCTCGAAGGATGCAAAGCCCCTCTCTCCGACCGGCGACACCCTTACGCTCCGGCAGTTGAGCTGTTATACGAAAAGGCCCCTCCTTGATAAGTTCAACAAGTCCTTTTTCAGCGAATGTAACATTTTTGTTTCGTTTGTGGAAAATGACTCTTTCGCGCTGAAATATATGTCGGCCGCCGTGCCTGCTTCCTTCAAAATCGGGGCGGTGGGAGGAGAGGCTTATCCCTACGACCTCGTCGTTTCCGCCCATTCGCCCGATGAAATGTTGAATTGTATGGAAGACATCCTTTCCAAGATTTCCTGACGTTTACGTATGAAAAATTATCTGCTCATCGCGTTGAAAGGTTTCGGTATGGGGGCCGCCAATGTCATACCCGGCGTGTCCGGGGGCACCATCGCCCTGCTGACCGGCATCTACAATGAAATTATCGCCGCACTCAATTCCCTGATGCGGAAAGAGACCTGGACGGCCCTGTTCAAGGGACAGTGGAAGGCGTTCTGGCAGGCCGTTCACGGGCCTTTCCTGCTCAGCCTGGGCGTCGGCATCCTGGTCAGCGTGCTTTCCCTGGCCCGGCTGATGACCTATGTCCTGGCTTACTATCCGGTCCAGACCTGGGCTTTCTTTTTCGGGCTCATCCTGGCCTCCGCCTTCGTGATGTTCCGCGATATTCGCGGCTGGGGCTGGAAAGAAGGGCTCTTTGTCCTCCTCGGGGCCTCCATCGGCGTCTGGGTGAGCACCCTTGACAGCCTCTCGGGTACGCCCGACGACCTCTGGTTCATCTTCCTCTGCGGGGCGCTGGCCATCTGTACGATGATTCTTCCGGGAATTTCGGGAAGTTTCATCTTGGTAGTCCTGGACAAATACGACTATATTATGGGTGCGCTGGACGTGACGGCTTTCAACTGGCCGGTCATCATCGCCTTCGGCCTGGGCTGCGGCGTGGGGATTCTGGCCTTCGCCAAATTCCTGCACTGGCTCCTGGGCAAGTGGGAAAAACAGACGATGCTGGTTCTGCTGGGATTCATCCTCGGTTCGCTCGTCAAGGTCTGGCCCTGGAGCAATCCGCAGGCCCTGGTCGATGCCGGAGTCATCCGGGAGGCCTCCCAGGCGGCTGCCTGTCCGCTTTGGGGCTCCGCCCTGCTGTGGGCCCTCATCGGACTGGTCTTCGTAATGGCAATAGAAATGCTGTCCCGGCGCGGTCAGGCATCCGTTCAAGGGAAAGAATAAAGAAATTTTCAAGTTAATTAGTGTTTATGGGTCGTTTTTCAAATTTCTTTAAGATGAGCGCACCTGCGGCCGCGAAGGTGGCTCCCGAAAAGGCGGACAAATATTACAAGAGTCTGCGGATGCAGTCTTTCCTCTCCGCCACTTTCGGTTATGCGCTCTATTACGTCTGCCGCCTTTCGATGGGCGTGATGAAGCAGCCGCTGATTGATGCCGGGCTGCTCAACGCTGCCCAGCTGGGTATCATCGGTGCCTGTCTGTACTGGGCCTATGCCGCCGGCAAACTGGTCAACGGCTTCCTGGCGGACTCGTCCAATATCAAGCGTTTTATGGCCCTCGGCCTGATTATTTCGTCGCTGGCCAATTTCATAATGGGCGTTTTGGGAGCGACCGCCGTCAGTGCGGGGATGTCTTCTTCCTTCCTCTTCATCGCCTTTGCGATTATGTGGGCCATCAACGGATGGGCCCAGTCGATGGGTGCGCCGCCGGCCATCATCGGTCTGTCCCGCTGGTTCCCGCTCAGGATCCGCGGTACATTCTACGGCTTCTTCAGCGCCTCCCACAACCTCGGCGAGGGACTTTCCTTCATTTTCGTCGGTTCCATCGTCGCTGCCTTCGGTTGGAAGTGGGGCTTTTTCGGAGCGGCCATCGCCGGTGTCATCGGCGTGCTTCTCATCCTCTTTTTCCTGCACGATACGCCGGAGAGCAAGGGCCTGGAGCCCATCGAGGTGCTGACCGGCGAGAAAACGCGCGAGGAATACGACGCCGAACACGCTGCCAATGCCGCCAATGCCGACGATGTCAAGGCGCAGCAGGAGGCACAGGCCCGGGAGACCAAGCGTATCCAGGCGGCCGTCATCCGCAATCCGGGTGTATGGATCCTGGCCCTTGCCAGCGCCTTTATGTATATGAGCCGTTACGCCATCAACGAATGGGGCGTGATTTTCCTGCAGGAGGCGAGGGGGTATGAACTCGGCGAAGCGTCCGCCATCATCGGCATCAACCCGGTCTTCGGCATCATCGGTACGGTGATTTCCGGCTGGCTTTCCGATGTCCTTTTCAAGGGCGACCGCAAGTATCCCGCCTTCGTGGCCGGTATCCTGGAGGCCGTCGCCCTGGCGCTCTTCCTCTTCGGGAGCGGCGAGAAATGGGTGATTGTCACCTCGATGGTGCTCTTCGGCATCGCCATCGGCGTGCTGATCGCCTTCATCGGCGGCCTGATGGCCATCGACCTGGTGCCCCGCAAAGCAACCGGTGCAGCGCTCGGTATCGTGGGTCTGGCATCCTACGCGGCGACGGGTATTATGAATATCGCTACCGGCGTAATGCTTAACAATAATAAATTTATCAATGAGGCTGGGAAAGAGGTGCACGATTTTACGATCGCTTCCTGGTTCTGGATTGGCGCCGCCGTCATTTCCTTTATGCTGCCCGTGCTCAACTGGCACCGCAAGCAAGCTGACATTTAATCTATCCGGTCGAGGTGCAAGATGAAATTTTCTATCGTATATCATACCCGTTGGGGGGAAAATCTGGTTCTTAGGGTGGGCGCGAAAGCCTACCCTATGTATTATGTCGCTGACGGACTGTGGGAGGTGAAGCTTTCCGCCCGTTCCTTGAAAGAAGGGGACGAATACTATTATGAAGTCGTGGAAGACGGGCTGCATACCCGTCACGAGTGGCATCCCCACATCCTGTCGCGGAAGCCCTCCGCCTCCCTGGTCATCCGCGACGAGTGGTCCGACCGTCCAGGGTGGCGGGCTGCGGGAACGGCCATTCCCGTCTTTTCCCTGCGCACCCGCAAGGACTTCGGCGTAGGGGAGTTTGAAGACCTTTATGCCCTGGTGGACTGGGCATCCGCTACCGGTCAGGCCTTTATCCAGCTGCTGCCCATCAACGACACGACGATGTCGCATACCTGGCAGGACAGTTACCCCTACAATGCCAATTCCTCCTTCGCCCTGCATCCGATGTATCTGCATCTGCCCTCCGTCGGGGTGTCGGAAGACGAGGAGTATTGCCGTCTGCGCGACGAACTCAATGCGTCCCCCTCAGTCGATTACGAACGGGTCAACGCCGTCAAATGGGACTACATCCGCCGGGCCTATGCCAAGACTTTCAAGGCCGTGTCCGCCCGGGAGGACTATCGCGTTTTCCTGGCGGAAAATGAGGGCTGGCTGATTCCCTATGCCGCTTTCTGTGTCCTGCGGGACGAGAACGGAACGGCTGATTTCTCCCGCTGGAAAACGCTTTCCCGCTATCGGAAAGGGGCGGTGGCCGCCTATGTGGCGGACCATCAGGACGAAGTGCAGCTGCACTGTTTCGTGCAGTACCATCTGCACCGCCAGCTCAAGGCCGTGCGGGACTATGCCCGCGGCAAAGGCGTCTATCTCAAGGGCGACCTGCCCATCGGAGTCAGCCGCACCAGCGCGGACGCCTGGGTCGCTCCCCGGCTCTTCAATATGGACTCGCAGGCCGGAGCCCCGCCCGATTATTTTTCCCGCGACGGACAGAACTGGAGTTTCCCGACTTACAACTGGGACGAGATGGCGCGGGACGGTTACGCCTGGTGGAAGCGCCGCCTGGGCAAGATGTCCGAATATTTCGATGCCTTCCGCATCGACCATATCCTCGGATTTTTCCGCATTTGGGAGATTCCCGTCCCCGTCAAGAGCGGTCTGGAAGGCCATTTCAACCCGGCGCTGCCCTAGTCGACGCAGGAACTCCGGGAGCGGGGACTCGCGTTCCCCAATGCGTTGAAGGAACTGTTTTTGGAGGATCCCCGTCGCAAAGGCTGGTGGCATCCGCGCATCGGGGCCAAGTGGACGCAGACCTACCGCGACCTCTACGGGAATTCCCTCCATCGCTTCGATGAACTCTACGACGACTTCTTCTATCACCGTCACAACGAAGTCTGGCGCGGCAAGGCGACCGAAAGGCTTTCTGCTTTGCTGGGCTCGACCCATATGCTGGCCTGCGGCGAAGACCTGGGGATGATACCGCCCTGCGTCCCGGAAGTGATGAAGCGCCTGCACATCCTTTCCCTGGAGATGCCCCGTATGCCCAAGACGCCCGGACAGGAGTATGCCGACCCGGCTTCGTTCCCCTACGAGAGCGTCTGCGCCACCTCCAGCCACGATATGTCGCCGCTGCGGATGTGGTGGGAGGAGTATTATGAACCGACGGCGCATTACTATTACAACTGCCTCCACCGGGGAGGGGAAGTGCCGCCTTCCCTGCCGGTGGATTGCGCCCGTCAGATGCTTTCCCAGGCGCTTTCCGCTCCTTCGATGCTCTGCATCCTGCCTTTGCAGGACTGGCTGGCCGTCAGCGAAACCCTCCGTCATCCCGACGTGAAGGCCGAGCGTATCAACGACCCCGCCAATCCCAGGCATTTCTGGCGCTACCGGATGCACCTCCCGATTGAAACCCTTGCTTCCGACACGGATTTCTGCGAGACCATATCATCTCTTATCAAAGAATCCGGCCGCTGATAAGAAGCTTTCGTATAATTTTTATATATTTGCAAGATTTTAGAAAGAATATGGTTAGAATTATCATCAGTGGCTATGGCAAGATGGGCCATATGATTGAGAAGGTCCTGCAGGAAAGGGGCATCGAATGTGCCGCAGCCAGCGAGGACATCTGTGCGACCGACCCGGCCCTTGCCGCGGAGTGCGTATGCATCGATTTCACGATGCCCGCCGCTTTCCGGGCCAATTACAAATTCCTTGCGGAACATTTCAAGGCCGTCGTCGTCGGGACGACCGGATGGAACGACATCGCCGATGAGGTCAAAGGCTATTTCGAGAAATGCGGAACGCCGATGATTTACGCTTCCAATTTCTCCATCGGAGTCAATGTCTTTTTCGCGGCGGTGCAGCGTGCCTCCGAGTTGCTGAAAGGACAACCTTACCAGCCCTATATCGAAGAGAAGCATCATATCCACAAACTTGATGCCCCCAGCGGCACGGCCAAAACCCTCGGTGCCCTGGTGGAGCAGGGTATGGGGGTGGCGCCTGAGATTGTCGCCGTCCGGGCCGGTGAGATTCCCGGCATCCACAGCGTCAACTTTGAGGGGGTCTGTGACCGTCTGACCTTTACTCACGAGGCTTTCTCCCGGGAGGGTTTTGCCAGGGGTGCCGTGGAGGCGGCCCTAATGACGGAGGGACTCAGCGGAGTCCACGAGTTCAACGAATTGTTTTTGGCAAAGATATGAAACGACTTGAAGGTTGCGGAACGGCGCTGCTGACTCCGTTCAAGAAAGACGGAAGCGTCGATTATGATGCTTTCTCCGCGTCGGTGGACCGTCAGGTCGAAGCCGGCATCCATTTCCTCGTCCCCCTTGGTACGACCGGGGAGACGCCCTGCCTCACGGCGGAAGAGCGCATCGAGGTGCTGCGCGTCGCCAGGGAGCACGCGAAAGGACTGCCCGTGGTCGTGGGCGGCGGCACCAATTCCCTGGAGGAGACACGCAAGAGTATGGCGCTCCTGGAGCCCTACGGCGCGGATTATTTCCTCATCGTCGTACCATATTATAATAAGCCGACCCAGAAAGGCCTCTACGAGTATTATAAGGCGGTCGCCGCTTCGACCTCCAAACCCATCATCATTTACAATGTCCCCGGACGGACCGGAGCGAACATTACGGCGGAAACGACGCTGGCCCTGGCCCGGGATGTGGACAATATCGTAGCGGTGAAGGAGGCTTCCGGCAACTACGCCCAGATCAGCCGCTTCATCCGCGACGCCCCCGAGGGCTTCAGCGTGCTCAGCGGCAATGACGAGGAGACCCTCTCCCTGATGGCGACCGGCGCCCGGGGGGTCATCAGCGTGGCGTCCAACATCGTTCCGGACAAGATGGTCGCGCTGGTCGAGGCGTTGCAGAAGGATGATATGAAGGCTGCCCGCAGGCTGCATTATCAGTTGATGCCGCTTTTCAAGAATTGTTTCGTGGAGAGCAATCCCATTCCGGCCAAGGCAGCGATGTCCCTGCTCGGACTGATGGAGAACGTGCTCCGGCTGCCGCTGGTGGCTGCGTCCGATGCCACCGTCCAGTTGATGAGGGAGACTCTCGCCGATTTTTAAAGACGCTCGAAGACGCACACTCAGCCTCTTCTGCTGAATTCACAGCCGCACCAGGTCTGGTTGTAGAATTGGTATTCTTTGATCAGGGCGCTGCGGCGTTCCTGCAATCCTCCTTTCCGCCAGTTGCGTTCCCACCACTGCAGCGGTGCGTCCGGACGTCCGGCTTCCCGGAGCGCCGTTTCGACCGCCCAGGCTCCGGCCCGGTTGATTTGCTCCAGGCTTTTCCAGCGGGAGGAGGCCAGGGTCGTCGTGAGGAGGCCGTAGCCGTTGCGGAGGGCGTAGCGTGCGCTGTCGAGCAGGCGGTATTTGAAACATTCCAGGCATCTTCCACCCCGTTCCGGCTCGTTTTCCAGCCCCTTGACGGCGCATAGCCAGGCGGCGTGGTCATAGTCGGCGTCGATGACGTCCAGCCCCAGCGAGCGGGCGAAGCGCGAACACTCCTCTTTGCGGAGACTGTATTCCTCATAGGGGGTGATGTTGGGATTGCAATAATAGACGGCCGGCCGGATGTCGTTTTGGAGCATCCATTCGATGATGGCGCAGCTGCAAGGTGCGCAGCAGGTATGCAGGAGAACGGGGAGCACGCCGAACTATTCTGTGAGCCGGGTCCAGAGAACACTCTGGCTGATGCCGAGGATGCTGCCTTTGATTTTCAGTTTCCCGTCGCTCTCGAAGGACACGGTGCACTTGGCCTTGATGCCCTTGGTCGGATCATAGATCTCGGTGCCGTCCCACTGTTTCTTGCCGGCGTTGTATTTGAGGCCTTTGAAAAGGACAATCCGGTCGCAAGGCGTGTCGCGCAGGCTTTTGTCGGGATTCCTGGGGTCCAGTTTCCGCTTTCCCTTCTTGTCCAGCACGTTTTCCACCCAGTAAACCTGGGCCATATACGTGCCGTCGTCGGATTTGCTGACTTTGACGTGGCTGTTTTCTCCGTTGCGGCTGGCCTGCCAGTTGCCGAGGATGTTGTCGGCCTGGTCGTTGAGTCCCTGTGCGGGGAGGGTGAGACTGCCCAGCAGCATCAGGATGATGGTAATCAGATACTTTTTCATCTCGGTAGATGCAATGTGTTTGCAAAAGTACAAAAAAATCTCTACCTTTGCACGCTTTCCTCGGGAAGGAAAGTATGTTAAACCTTTAAAAACACAGTAAAATGGCTGTTAAAATTCGTCTTCAGCGTCACGGAAAGAAGAATTACGCTTTCTTCCACATCGTTGTCGCTGACACCCGCGCGCCACGCGATGGCCGCTACATCGAGCAGATCGGCTCTTACAAGCCGAACACCAACCCCGCCACCATCGTCCTTGATTTCGACAAGGCCCTTGCCTGGCTGAATGTCGGTGCCCAGACGACGCTTGTTACCCGCCGCATCCTTTCTTATGAAGGCGTGCTGCTCCGCAAGCACCTCCAGGGCGGTGTCGCCAAAGGCGCGCTGACTCAGGAGCAGGCCGATGCCAAATTCGAGGCCTGGAAAGCCCAGAAGGACGCCAAAGTGAGCGCCAAGGTAGCCGGTGTCGCCAAAGATGCCGCCGCCCGCGCCCAGGCTGCCCGGGAGGCAGAAGCCAAAGTGAATGCCGAAAGGGCTGAAGCCATTGCCAAACGTCAGGCCGAAGCGGAGGCTGCTGCCCGCGCCGAGGCTGAAGCCGCTGCTGCCGAGGCTGCCGCCGAGGAGACCGCTGCGCAGGAAGTCGCTCAGGAAAGCACCGAAGCTGCCGCGGAGGCTTAGTTTGTCCGGAGGGATAGCGATGATGCCCGCCGACAAACTTCTGTCTGTCGCCAAGGTGCTCAAATCCAACGGCGCCGACGGTCAGCTCGTGCTGGGTATCTACGAAATGGAAGCCGGAAACTTCCTCTCCCTCACCCTTCAAAACAAAGTACCGGTATACATCGAGTTCGATGGATTGCCGGTACCTTTTTTTGTCGAGGATGGAACGCAACGCGGAAGCGGGAAGGTCCTGGTGCACCTGACCGGCATCCGCAATGAAAAGGATGTCGAAGAACTCCTCGGCGCCCGCATCTGGATGGAGAAGTCCCTGCCGGAGGATGAGAACGGTGACCCGATGGAGGATGCCGCGCTGCTGACAGGATGGACCTTGTGCGACAAAGGCAGGCCGGTAGGACGCATCGCCGGCTTCGAGGATATTCCGGGCAACCCCTGCCTCAGCGTCCTAAATGGGGAAAACGAGTGCTTGGTTCCTTTCCGGGAGGAGTTCCTGCTCGGACTGGACGAGCGGCAGCAGCGTCTCGATATGGACCTTCCGGACGGCCTGCTGGATTTATAGAAAAGATAAAGTGTTGACAGATATACGCATAGGAAACGGTTATGACGTCCACGCCCTTGCCGGCGGCTTGCAGATGCACCTCGGCGGGGTGGAGATTCCGTCTGAAAGGGGATTTGTCGCCCACTCGGACGGGGATGTCGCCATTCACGCCCTGTGTGACGCCATCCTCGGTGCCCTCGCGCTGGGGGACATCGGGAAACATTTCCCGGATTCCGACCCGGCCTACAAGGGCATCGACTCCCGCCTGCTCCTGCAGAAGGTGATGGAACTGGCCCGCAGGGACGGATGGCAGGTGGGCAATGCCGACATTACCATTGCCCTCCAGGCCCCCAAACTCGCGCCTTTCATCCTGCCGATGCGCCGGACCCTGGCCGGATTGCTGGGCATCCCGCAGGAGCGGGTGAGCGTCAAGGCGACGACGACCGAACGGCTGGGCTTTGTCGGCAGGGGAGAAGGATGTGAGGTATGGGCCTGCGTCCTGATGAAAAAATGAATGGAAGAAAAGGAAAAGAAATATGGCAAACAATCCGCTGATAGAAAAGATAATGGGCCTGACCGAGAAATATCAGGCGCTTCAGGCGCAGTTGGCAGACCCGGAGGTGATGACCGATATGAAGAAATATGTCCAGTTGTCCAAGGACTACAAGGAACTTTCTCCCGTCATCAAGGCCGGTATGGCCTATAAGAAGGTCGTAGAAGACATTGAAACGGCCAAGGATATCATTGCCAACGAGAAGGACGAGGAACTGCGCGAGATGGCCAAGGAAGAACTGGCCGACCTGGAGCCCCGCGTCCCGGCGATGGAACAGGAAATCAAGCTGCTGCTGATTCCGGCCGACCCCGAGGACGAGAAGAACGCCATCGTGGAAATCCGCGGCGGAGCGGGCGGAGACGAGGCCGCCATCTTTGCCGGGGACCTTTTCCGTATGTATTCCAAATATATCGAGACCAAAGGCTGGAAAATGGAAGTGACCAGTTCCTCCGAAGGGACGGCGGGCGGTTTCAAGGAAATCGTCTTCAAGGTCAGTGGCGACCACGTGTACGGCACGCTCAAGTACGAATGCGGCGTGCACCGCGTCCAGCGCGTGCCCCAGACCGAGACCCAGGGCCGCGTGCAGACTTCCGCCGCCTCCGTGGCCGTGCTGCCGGAAGCGGGCGAGTTCGACATCGAACTCAATATGAACGATATCCGCAAGGATACCTTCTGTTCGTCCGGTCCGGGCGGCCAGTCCGTCAATACGACCTATTCGGCCATCCGTCTGACGCACATCCCCACCGGCATCGTGGTCCAGTGCCAGGACGAGAAATCCCAGCTCAAGAACTTCGACAAGGCCCTCGCCGAACTGCGGACCCGCATTTACAATATGGAATATCAGAAGTACCTGGATTCCATTTCCGCCAAGCGCAAGACGATGGTCTCGACCGGTGACCGTTCCGCCAAAATCCGCACCTACAACTATCCGCAGTCCCGCGTGACGGACCACCGCATCGGCTATACGATGTACAATCTGCCCGTCTTTATGGACGGCGCCATCCAGGAAGTCATCGACCAGCTTATCATCGCAGAGAATGCAGAACGACTCAAAGAAGCCGGAGAATGAGACTCCGGGCTGGTATGCCCTCAAGGTCTTTTACAACAGGACGGAGGCGGTCCTGGACGAAATCCGTAACCTGGTCCGTGACTGCTATGTCCCCGGCCGCATCGTCGCGTCCCTGATGTTCGTCTTTACGACCCCTTCCGACCTCGAACTGATTCGCCGGGACCGTTACGAGCGGCTCAAGGTCTATACCCATCCCGGTACGCGGGAAGCTTGCCGCATCCCCGAGAAGGAGATGGAAATCTTCCGCTTCGTGACCGGAATCGACGATAAGAAAATGACGCTCGTCGATCCGGATGCGCTTCATTTCAAGAAAGGGGAGAAAGTCCGGGTGACCGACGGAATCTTCAAGGGCGCAGAAGGCTATGTTATGCGTATCAAGGGCAACAAGCGCCTTGTCGTCTCCATCCAGGGGGTCGCAGCCGTCGCCACTTCGTATATTCCTTCCGCTTATCTTGAAAAAATGGAAAATGATTCCTAAATTTGTGTTATGGAAATGAACGGGCTCAATATCCTGCTTCCCTTTTTGATTGCGATGTTAGCCGTAATCTTCGTCAATCCGAGCGTCCGCAAGATTGCCGTCAAGTGCAATGTGGTCGATAACCCGGATGCCCGCAAGTTGCAGCGCCGCCCGGTTCCGCTGCTGGGGGGTATATCCGTCTTTTTCGGCATCATCATCGGCCTGTGCATCACCCGCGTCTTTTTCAACAGCAGCATCCTCTATCCGATTATCGTCGGTATGATTATTATGCTCTATATCGGTACGGCCGACGATATCATCGGGCTTTCTCCCTATATCCGTTTTTTGATGGAAATCCTCGTCGTCATCGGGATGATGTCGATACAGGGATACGCCATCAATGACTTCCACGGCCTTTGGGGAATTCACCGGATTCCCGATTGGGCGGCGTGGCTCTTTACCATTTTCGCCGTTGTCGGCATCATCAACGCCATCAACCTCATCGACGGGGTGGACGGGCTTTCGACCGGTTTCTGCATTATGTCGTGCTTCTTGTTCGGCTATATCTTCTTCAAGGTGGATGATTATGCCTGGGCGACCTTGGCTGCGGTCAGCGCCGGCGCGCTGCT
>CADBLM010000049.1 GCA_902795445.1 uncultured Bacteroidia bacterium | reverse complement strand
GGCAGCATCGAGGCGAAATCGAGGATGAATTCTGCCGCCGAGTGCGTGATGATGGCCAGGTTGGAGTAGTTGCCGCGGATGACATCGGGCTTGACTTCGATTTGGAGGTTGTTGTTCTCTTCCATATTAAAATGATTCTTAATGGTTCTTTTGCCGTACGGCTTCGTATAGGACGACGGCGGTGGCGACGGAGACATTGAGCGAGCCGGTCTGCCCGGCCATCGGGATGGCGGCCTTCTCGTCGCAGAGGCCGAGCATCGCGTCGCTGATGCCCTTGCCTTCCGAGCCCATAATGATGGCAATGGGCCCGCGCAAATCCGTGTCGTAGATGCTGCGGTCGGTCTTTTCGGTCGCGGCAATCAGCCGGAATCCGTTCTGCTTGAGATGATACGCGGCCAGCCGCAGGTTCGGCACCTTGCAGGTATCAATCCGCAGCAGGGCGCCAGCGGAGGCCTTGATGGCTTCCCCGTTGATGGCTGCGCCGCCTTTGGCAGGGACGATGATGCCCCGGCCGCCGGCACATTCCAGCGTACGGGCGATGGCGCCGAGGTTGCGGACGTCGCTCACGCCGTCGAGGATGACGACGACCGGCTCGGTCGAGGTGGCGAGGGCGTTGTTGACCAGCGTCTCGATATCGACATAGTCGATTTGGGCGAGATAGGCGATGACGCCCTGGTGGGCGCCCCGGACCTCGCGGTTGAGTTTTTCAAGGGGAACGTACTGGTAGGGGATGTGCCTTTCGCCGATGAGGGTGATCATCTCACGGTAGGCGGGACCTTCCATCCCTTGTTTGAGCAGGACTTTGTCTATCTGCTTACCCGTCTTGAGGGCCTCGATGACAGGGTGTATGCCAAAAATATAGTTCATAGATGCTTATAATTTTTCCGAAAGTTCCAGCCACTCGGCGGTCAGGGCGTCGTTTTCGCGTTTGTTTTCCAGATATTGCCGGGTCAGGTCGAGGATGTCGTCCTGCGGACCGGGGGCCTGCAAGCGGGCTTCGATGTCTTTCTGCGCGTTCTCCAACTTGGCGATTTCCTTTTCCAGCCAATCCACCCGATTCTTGATCTTGCGTTGTTCCTTGGAGAGGAACTTGCGGGTTTCCTGCTGCTGGCGGCCTTCGCTTTTGTCTTTGGAACCCGCTTCGCCGGAGCCAATTGCCGTTTTTCCTTTGGCGTTTTCCGAGGGAGCCGGCTTGCCGGTCGCGGCCGGGGCCTTGCGTTCCAGTTCGCGGAGGGATTCAATCTTGCGGCTGCGCAAAAATTCTTCAATGCCGCCCAGGTGTTCCTTGACCCGTCCGTCGCGGAACTCATAGACCTTGTCCACCAGTCCGTCAAGGAAATCACGGTCGTGCGAGACGATGATCAGAGTGCCGTCGTAGCGCTGAAGGGCCTGTTTGAGGATGTCCTTGGAGAGGATGTCCATATGGTTGGTCGGCTCGTCGAGGGCCAGCAGGTTGTAGGGGTTGAGCATCAGTTTGGCCATCGCCAGCCGGGCTCTTTCTCCGCCGCTGAGCACCGCCACTTTTTTGTCGATGTCTTCCCCTTTGAAAAGGAAGGCGGCCAGGATGTCGCGGAGTTTGGTGCGGATGTCGCCTACGGCAATGCGGTCCAGCGTACCGAAGACCGTATCCTGTTTGTCCAGGACATCTTCCTGATTCTGGGCGTAATAGCCGATGCTGACATTGTGTCCGGTCCGGGCCTCGCCGCCGAGGGGGTCGAGTTCGCGCATGATGATGCGCATCAGCGTGGTCTTGCCTTCACCGTTGCGGCCGACCAGGGCGACCTTTTCGCCCCGCTTGACCTCGATTTGGGCATCTGAGAACACGATTTTGGGGCTCCCTTTCGCCGAGGGGTAACCGGCCTGCAAATCGGTCGCTTTGAAAACGATGTCCCCGCTGCGGGGCGCCGGCGGGAACTTGACGCTCATCGCGGCCTTGTCTTCAATGTCCACTTCGATGCGTTCCAGCCTTTCGAGCGCTTTCACGCGGGACTGCACCTGATTGGATTTGGTGGGCTTGTAACGGAATTTTTCGATGAACTCTTCCGTCTTTTCAATCATCCGCTGCTGGTTCTCATAAGCGGCCCGCTGCTGGCCGATACGCTCGGCGCGGAGGACCTGATACTGGCTGTAGGGGACTTTGTAGTCGTGGATATGCCCGAGCATAATCTCCACGGTGCGGTTGGTCACGTTGTCGAGGAACTTGCGGTCGTGGGAAATCAGCACGAGCGAGCCCCGGTAGTCCTTCAGGTACGCTTCCAGCCATTCGATGGACTCGATGTCGAGGTGGTTGGTCGGCTCGTCCAGCAGAAGGATGTCCGGGGCCCCGAGCAGGATTTTGGCCAGTTCGATGCGCATATTCCAGCCTTGGGAGAAGGTCTCGGTGGGGCGGGAGAGTTCCTCTTTCTTGAATCCCAGACCGGTCAGGGTGCGTTCGGCCAGGACCTGCGGGTCGTCGCTGCGGACGATGGCGAGTTGGTCGCTGAGTTCGTTCATCCGGATGATGAGGTTGGAGTAAGATTCTGACTCATAATCCGTTCTCTCGGCGAGTTCTTGCGATACTTGATTGAGTTCCTCCTCCATTGCAAAGACCGAGGCGAAGGCGGTCAGGGCTTCGTCCAGCACGCTGCGGCCGCGGTGGTGCTGCATAATCTGGGGGAGATAGCCGATGTTCATCCCGCCGGGGACCTCCACCTTGCCCGATGTGGGGCTTTGTTCGCCGCAAATCAGTTTGAGCAGCGTCGATTTGCCCGCACCGTTCTTGCCTACCAGACCGATCTTGTCATTCTCACTGATGTGGAAATTGATGTTGTCCAGCAGGGTAAAGCCGCCATAGGCTACGGTGAGGGAATTAATCGAAATCATCTATACAATTTTATTGAATAATAGACCGAACCACTCCCTGTCGCTTCGCGACCCAGTATACGGGTAATCTAAGGCCAAACCG
>CADBLM010000048.1 GCA_902795445.1 uncultured Bacteroidia bacterium | reverse complement strand
GTTGTCCCACCACTTGTTGGTACGCCAGCAAAGGCCGGTGCCCCATTGGGACTCGCCTTTTCCGGCCGCATTGCCTTTGTCCCCCGAGCCATACGACTGGCCGTCGGGAAGGATGATGCCGTAACCGTTGCCCGTCTGTCCCTTGTAATTCTCTCCGCAAGGACCCAGGTAGGCATATTCGTTGTGCTTGTAACAATCGGCGAAGTCGGTATGGGAGAATGTTCCGTTGCTGCCGTAGGTCGGCACGAAAGCCTTCACGTCGGGGTCCGGCGAAGGGTTCATATAGCGATACTCCGTGAGCAGGGCGGAGAAACTGCCTTCAATATCGTCTTCGAGGGCCAGGTCGGCATAGCGGGTGTGACGGATCTGATAACGCCCGATATTGCCGCACAAAGCCTCGTCGGGGTCGTCCTTATCGATGAAACTGCGGTACTTCTCGTGCACGATGATGCCGGACACCGTACCCTTTCCGTAAGGCAGTTTCGCGCCGGTGCGGCGATAAGGGCAGGTCGTGTTGGTGTACATATACAGGCTGCTTCCCTGGATATCCCTCACGAGGACGGGGAACTTGCTGACGCGATTGCTCCGGAACAGGCGGGTATAGCCCTCGTTGACCGGGGTGAGGCAACCTTTGCGCACCGGGATTTCGCAATCCTGGAGCGTCACGTAGGTATAAATATCGGAATCCGTCAGTTCGCTGATGCGAAGCGGTTTGGCGGGAATGTCGGCTGCTACGGACTCCAGCACCATCGCTGCGGTGACGTCTTCCAGCATAAAACGGTCGGGATCGGCCTCCTTGCGGATGGCGGCGCCGGAAAGGAGCAACCGCACGCGGGTATCGGCCTTGAAGATGTTGTCATCCGTGGTGGATGTGCGGATGCGGAAACCATAGCGGGCATCTTCGCTCTCGATATAGGCGGTCTGGAGATCCGCGTCGTAGTCGATGTAGTTGATAGTCAGCACCTCGTTTTCACCCGTATTTCCGGACTCCGGACGGCTCACGACATAGCCGGTGATGCAGTAATCCTCATCGATGATGTGGGTTCCCTGCTCGTCAAAGAGGGAACGGAGTTGCTCGAAACTGACTTCGTCGCCCACCCGGTTGTCGGAAGGCGTCTGCGTCACGCGGATGAGGAAGGATTGCGGGCGGTCCCAGCGGTCGGTATGGGAGAGGCTGACAAAAGCCGTCCGGCGGGCGTTGGGGTCGGGGTTGTCCTGCGTAGAGAGCACCAGTTTGTCTTCCTGGAGCGACAAGGAGCGGATCCAGTCGTGGCCGTCCTGATATTGGACGGACATCTTCACATCCGAAAGCGGGACATTGCATTCGGCGGGAACGACCGTATCGCCCTTTCCGTTATAGACCAGTACGCTCGTCTGGGGAAAATTGAAGGCCTCGCGCTGCAAGCCTTCCTGCATAACGCGGACGGTATCCCGGCGGGAGTCGGTTTCAAGCAGCACCATCCCCTTGCGGGGCAGCCCTTCGTTGTAGAGATACTCTACCGAGACGGTGGCGTCTCCCCCGAAGGCCGTCCGGTCCGGATGCAGCCACTCCCCTCCCGAAAGGACGCGGACGCTCCCCTCTTTGTTGGCATAGACCGTAAAGGAGAAACGGCCGGTATTGGTTTCGATATAGAAATCTTTCTGGCTCACGGCCAGTTCATCCGGCGAGAGGTACTCCGCATCGTCGATCTTGCAGGAAAAACACAAGACCAACGGCAGGAGCAAGAAAAATAACTGTTTCATATCCATTTTCATCAGCGGGATTTAGGATTCGTACTAAGGACGCGCTTGCTGCACCATCACACAGGTATCGCGCACTCCGCCGGCTTCAAACGCCAGGGTCACCTGCCGTTCGGGTCCGTAGTTGGCTCCGTAAGAGAAATAGACCCCTCCGCTCCCCTTTCCGGACAGTTTGTCCAGACCGGCCCAGTTGACTTCGGAGGTAAACGAGACGGTCCAGTCGGTGTTGCTATAGACGATGACAGGGGTGACTCCCGCCTCGGCGGACAGGACCACGCGCCGGGAT
>CADBLM010000047.1 GCA_902795445.1 uncultured Bacteroidia bacterium | reverse complement strand
CATCATCGGCGGAGCCAAGGTCTCTTCCAAGATCGGCATCATCGAACACCTCTTCGACGTCGTGGACAATATGATCATCGGCGGCGGAATGGTCTATACCTTCATCAAGGCCCAGGGCGGCAAGATCGGCAAGTCCCTCTGCGAGGACGACCAGCAGGAACTCGCGCTCAACATCCTCAAGAAGGCGGCCGAAAAAGGCGTGAAGATGTATCTCTCCGACGAGGTGCTCATCGCCGACGCTTTCTCCAACGATGCCAACACCCGCATCTGCAAGAACAGCGAGATTCCCGACGAGTGGGAGGGCGTGGACGCCGCTCCTTCGACCATCGCCGAATGGGAAAAAGTCATCATGGCCTCCAAGACCATCCTCTGGAACGGTCCGGTCGGCGTGTTCGAGATTCCCGCCTTTGCGAAGGGAACCAACAAAATTGCCGAAATTCTGGCAAAGGCCACTTCCGAAAACGGTGCCTTTACCCTCGTGGGCGGTGGTGACTCCGTCGCTGCCGTGACCCAGATGGGCTACGCCAAGAAAGTCAGTTATGTCTCCACCGGCGGCGGTGCGATGCTCGAGTATCTCGAAGGCATCGAACTGCCCGGCATTGCCGCTATCCGGGAGTAAGACGGAATCCATTGACGGAAGGGCCGGGGGAAGGATTTTCTTTTTCTCCCGCCCTTTCTTATTTTGTCAGAGAATATGAATCTGCTTGCCATCCATTGGAATGTCGATCCCTGCCTGTTCACGCTCGGCGGATTTGAGCTGCGCTGGTACTCCCTGCTGTTCGTGTCGGGATTTATCCTGGGCTATTATATTTTCAAGGGCTTCTTTACCCGGGAAGGACTTCCCTGGGAGAAACTGCTCGACCCGCTGCTGTACACCTTGTTGATTGCGACCATTGTCGGCGCACGGCTGGGACACTGCCTGTTCTATCAGCCGGACTATTATCTGACGAGCTGGGAGGGCTTCCTGGAGATTTTCCAGCCCTGGAAGGGAGGTCTTGCCAGTCACGGGGGCTCCATCGCCCTGCTGCTGGCGATGTGGTGGTATGCGCACAAGTACGGCCGGAAGTACAATTTCGATTTCCTCTGGATTATGGACAAACTGGTGATGCCCGTGTGCTTTGCCGGCGCCGCCATCCGCCTGGGCAATCTCTTCAACAGCGAGATTTACGGCGACGTGACGACGCTGCCCTGGGGCTTCATCTTCGAGCGCAACGGCGAGACCCTGCCCAAGCATCCCACTCAGTTGTACGAGGCGTTCAGTTATCTCCTGCTCGGCTGCGGACTGATGACCCTGTACAAATACCGTCTCGACAAACTCTACCGGGGTGAAATCTTCGGCATCTTCCTCATCTGCCTTTTCGGCGTGCGTTTCCTCATCGAGTTCATCAAGGAGCCGCAGGTCGCTTTCGAAGAGGGGATGGCGCTCAATATGGGGCAGTTGCTGAGCATTCCTTTCATCCTCGGCGGCATCGTGATTCTGGTCCTGTCGCTGACCGTATGGAAAAAACCGGCGAAAGTGACGCCTGTTACAGCCAAAAAGCCGGCGCGGGTATGATGTTTGCATACTCGCGTGCGCTTTTTTATAATGAAGTAGTATCGCCGTGCAGGCGAAAAGGAAAATGTAGTACCGCCGTGCAGGCGGAAAAACAAGTAGGAATGAAGAAAAACAGAATGTTGTGTATGGCCGGGGCCCTGCTCTTTGTGTTGCTCGGCGTGACACCCGCCTTCGCGCAGGAAGTACCGGACAGCCTGGCCCTCGAAAAGATGACTTCCCTGACGCCCCTAACGCTGGAAGATGCCCTCAAGGTGGCGTTGTCGGAAAGCGAAATCGTCAAGATTGCAGACAAGGAAATCGAAAGGACGGGTTATGCCAAGAAGGGGACTTATGCGGCCCTGTTCCCGCAAATCGATATGACGGGTTCCTATCAGCGGACGCTCATCAAGAACGATATCCGGGCGATGATGGGAAGCGATTCCCCGATGGCGTCGATGATGTCCGATACGAAAATCGGTAGTTTGAACACCTTTGCCGTCAATGCGACGGCGGTGATGCCGCTGATCAATACGGCCCTGTGGAAAAGCATCAAGATTTCTGCGCAGGGCGTGGAACTGGCCGTCGAAAAGGCCCGCGGTTCCCGCCTCGACCTGGTCGCCCAGGTGAAGAACGCTTATTATGCCGTCTTGCTCGCAAAGGAAGTCTTCGGCGTGTATCGCGAAGTCTATGACAACGCCAAGGCCAACTATCAGCAGACCGAAAAGAAATACAACGCGCAGAAGGCGTCCGAACTGGATATGGTGACTTCCAGGACCAATCTGGCCAACGCCATTCCCAATGTCTATGACGCGGAGAGCAATGTGATTCTCGCCCTGTGGCAGCTCAAGGCCGTCATCGGTATGGACCTCGAAGAGCAGGTTGACGTCGTGGGCAAGATGGAAGACTACAGCGACAATATGAGCACGTATCAGGAGGCCCGGGACAGCATCGACCTCAGCCGCAACAGCTCCATCCGCCAGTTGTCCCTCCAGGCCGAACAGCTGCTCGAAACGGTCAAGCTCCGTCAGCGGGCCTACATCCCGACCCTTTCGGCCAGCATCAATTTCTCCTACTCGTCCGTCGCCAACGACCCCATCCGGAAACTCGGCTGGTTCCCTTATTCCAACGCGGGGCTTACCCTGTCCATTCCCATTTTTTCCGGAATGAAACGGCTGAACGATGTCCGTCAGGCCCGCAACCAGTATGAGCAGATGCAGCTCCAGACCCGTAACACGGAAAAGCAACTCCGCATCGGCGTGAGAGGATATCTGTCCACGATGGACACGGCGGTCAAGAGTTATCACGCCTCCAGGAATGCGCTCGAATCGGCCCAGAAGGCCTATGATATCGCGTCCAAGTCCTATGAAGTGGGACGGGCGACGCTCGTGGAACTGGACAACGCCCAGCTGCGTTTGACCCAGAGCCGGCTGAGCCTCAGTCAGAATGTCTATAATTACATCACGGCCAAGGCGGAACTCGAATCGATGCTGGGATTGGAAAATGTGGAATTAAATTAAGAAAAGATATGAAATTGAATGTGAAATTTTGGGCCGTCCTGTCGCTGCTGCCCCTGCTGGCAGCCTGTGCGGGGGGACAGAAGAAAGCCCAGGCCGCGCAGGAGAAAGATGCCCTGCCCGTCGTCGTAGTCCGGCAGGTGTCTTCCCGGGATGTCGTGCAGCAGGAGACCTATACCACCACCGTCGAAGCCAATGCCAAGAACAACATCGCCCCCCAGACGGCGATGCGTATCAAGAGCATCCGGGTCGAAGTGGGCGATTTCGTCAAGAAAGGACAGGTGGTAGCCACGATGGACGCCATCTCCCTCGACCAGGCCAAACTCCAGTACAAGAACGACTCGACGGAGTATTTCCGCCTCAAGGGACTCTACGAGGTCGGCGGCCTGTCCAAGAGCGACCTCGACGCCATCGAACTCTCCTACAAGGTACGTAAGAAAAACTACGAGAATATGCTGGAGAACACGGTGCTCCGTTCGCCCATCACCGGCGTCATTTCCGCCCGCAACTATGATGTGGGCGATATGTATTCGATGGGACAGCCGATTTACACCGTCCAGGAAATCACCCCGGTCAAGCTGCTGGTGGCGGTTTCCGAGCGCGACTATACCCGCGTGAAGAAGGGCGGCAGCGTCCGCATCAGCGCCGATGCTTTCCCCGGCGTGGAATTTTCCGGCAACATCACCCGCCTCTATCCGACCATCGACCCGACGACCCACACCTTCCTCGTGGAGGTCCAGGTTCCCAACAACTACCGCTCCCTGCGTCCGGGTATGTTTGCCCGCGTGACCCTGGTCTTCGGCGTCAACCACAGCGTGGTCGTGCCTGACCTGGCCGTCGTGCGTCAGCAGGGTGCCGGAGACCGCTATGTCTATGTCCTTGAAGACGACGGAACGGTTTCCTTCCGGCACGTGACCCTCGGTGTCCGTATGGGCGACGAGTACGAGATCCTCGAAGGCGTCAAGGACGGCGAGAAGGTTGTCGTCGAAGGCCAGCTCCGCATCAAGGACGGCGTCAAGGTGGAAGTCAAGAACCAATAAGCCGGCACAGAAGATGAGCATTTACAGGACTGCGGTCAACAAGCCTGTGACGACGGCGCTGATTTTCATCGTCTTCGTCATCCTCGGTGTGTTTGCCCTGATGAACCTCGCGCTGGACAATTTCCCCAAAATCGAATCCAACACCATTATGGTGATGTGCTCGTATCAGGGAGCCAGTGCGGAGGATATCGAAAACAACGTGACCAAGACCCTTGAGAACTCGCTCAACAGTGTGGCGAACCTCAAGAGCCTGACTTCTACTTCCAAGGAAAACATCTCGATGCTCGCCCTCGAATTCGAGTACGGCATCGACATCGACGTGGCGACCAACGACGTGCGCGACCAGTTGGATATGGTTTCTTCCTATCTGCCGGAGGCCGTTTCCACGCCCATCATTTTCAAGTTCAGCGCGGACGATATGCCGATTATGATTTTGTCCGCCCAGGCGGGACAGAGCGCCAAGGCCCTGGAGAAAATCCTGGACGACAAGGTCTCCACGCCGTTGGCCCGCGTGTCCGGCGTAGGTACGGTGTCCGTCTCCGGCGCCCCCCAGCGCGAATTGCAGGTTTATTGCGACCCCCAGAAGCTGGAGGCGTACGGCCTGACGGTGACGGGTATCAGTTCCATCCTGGCCCAGGAAAACCGCAACACCCCTTCCGGCAACATCGACATCGGCTCGGACACCTACACCCTCCGGGTGGAGAAGGAATTCAAGACGGCCGATGAAATGCTGGACGTCGTGCTCGGCCATTACAACGGCCGGACCGTCTATCTGCGCGATGTGGCGCGGGTGCAGGACGATCTGGAGGAGCGCGGCCAGGAGGCCTATTGCGACGGTACCCGGGGTGCCATCATCATCATCCAGAAGCAGTCCGGCGCCAATACAGTCAATGTCATACGGGGAGTCAAGAAGGCGCTCAAGCGCATCGAAAAGACCTTGCCTTCCGATGTGAAGATCAGCATCACCATCGACAACTCCCGCAACATCCTCAATACCCTCAACTCCCTGAAGGAGACCATTGCCATCACTTTCCTGGTGGTGATGCTGGTGGTGTTCGTCTTCCTCGGCAGATGGCGTGCGACCCTCATCATCGTTTCCGCCATCCCGATTTCCCTGCTGGCTTCCCTGCTGTACCTCTTTGCGACCGGTGAGACGCTGAACATCATTTCGATGTCCGCTCTTTCCATCGCCATCGGTATGGTGGTGGACGACGCCATCGTGGTATTGGAGAACGTGACGACGCATATCGAACGCGGAGAGAAGCCCAAGGAAGCGGCCGTCCACGGCACGCAGGAAGTGGGTATTTCCGTCATCGCGTCCACCTTGACGATGCTCGCGGTGTTCCTGCCCCTGACGATGGTGACGGGTATGGCCGGCGTGCTGTTCAAGCAGTTGGGCTGGATTGTGAGCATCATTATGATTGTCTCCACCACCGGCGCCCTGACCCTGGTGCCGATGATGTGTTCCCAGATGCTGCGCCGCAACGTCAGGCACGGAGCTTTCTATAAAGTCGTTTTCGGCCGTATCAATGCCGGTCTCGACGCCATTTCCCGCGGCTACGGCAAACTGATTTCCTGGTCGGTCAACCACCGGACCGTCGTCGTGCTCGTGGCCTTGGCCATCTTCATCGCTTCGGTGGCCCTTCTCGGCCCCGGCGTGAAGACCGAATACTTCCCGAAGTCCGATATGGGCCGTGTCCGCGTCAGCGTCGAACTGCCCATCGGTACGGGGCAGAGCGTCACCCGCGAACTGGGCGCCGAACTGTACAACCGTTTCCGTGAAGCCGTTCCGGAAATCCGTTCCTGCAACTACTCCCTCGGTCAGGCTTCCACCGACAATGCCTTCCAGTCGATGCAGACGACGGGTACCTACAAGATTACCTACAATATCGACCTCGGCAGCAAGATGGACCGCCAGCGTTCGAGCAGCGAGATTTCCGATGTCATGCGCAGCATCATCGCGGAGTATCCTTCCGTCAAGAAGTATCAGGTCACGGAAGGCAACGGCGGTATGGGCGGCGCTCCCAAGGTGGAACTGGAAATCTACGGCTATGAATTCGAGACCACCGACCGCATCGCCGCCGAACTGGCAGAAGGGCTGCGTGAAAGCAAGATGTGCTCCGAAGTGATTATCAGCCGCGATGAATATACGCCGGAGTATCTGGTCGATTTCGACCGCACCAAACTTTCCATCAACGGACTCAACTCCACGACGGCGGCCGCTTATCTGAGCGCCTGCATCAACGGTTCCGTGATGAGCTTCTTCCGGGAGGACGGCGACGAGTACGATATCCGCGTGCGGCTGGCCCCCGAGTTCCGTACCTCCGTCGAGGATATCGAGAACATCACGATTTACAACAATGCCGGCAAGGGAATCCGCATCAAGGACCTGGGCAAGGTCGTCGATACCCGCACTCCGCCCCAGATTGTCCGCAAGGACCGTGAGCGTATGGTGATGGTGACGGGCGTGGCCGCCAAGAACGCCGTGCTTTCCGAGATCGTGGCCAAATCCCAGGAGGTCATCGCAGCCACCAATATCCCTTCGGAGGTGACGGTGGTCGTCGCCGGAGACTATGAGGACCAGCAGGACGCTTTCCGCGACCTTCTGACCCTCCTGGCCCTGATTGTCATTCTGGTGTACATCGTGATGGCCGCGCAGTTCGAGTCCCTGATGAGTCCGTTCGTCATTATGTTCTCCATACCTTTCGCCCTGACCGGCGTGCTCATCGGCAGCTATGTGTCCAATACGGCCATCAGCGTGATGGGAATGATCGGTATCATCATCCTGATGGGTATCGTGGTGAAGAACGGTATCGTGCTCATCGACTACACCATTCTCTGCCGTGAACGGGGAATGAGCATCAAGGACAGCGTCGTGACGGCTTCCCGCAGTCGTCTGCGCCCGATTCTGATGACGACCCTGACGACCGTCCTCGGTATGATTCCGATGGCTGTCGGACACGGCGAGGGTGCCGAACTCTGGAACGGCCTGGGCGTGACCGTGAGCTGGGGCCTTTCCGTCTCCACCCTGATTACCCTGGTGCTGATTCCGGTCATCTATACCTCCTTCGCCACCGCTCAGGAGAAAAGCAGGGCCCGCAAACAGCGCCGGGCTGAAAAAAAGGCTCTGGCCGAAGCAAGCAGATAAGTTATGAAAGCGATTTTTATCTCATACAACCAGGCCTACTACAGTGAAATCGTAGAGGCCATCGAACAGGCCGGCGTGCGGGGTTATACCCAGTGGCCCGGCATCCGGGGGCGCGGCAGCGTGGACGGGGAGCCTCACGAAGGCTCCCACGCCTGGCCCACCCACAACGATGCGGTCATCACCTTCGTTCCGGACGAAAAGGTGGAGCCCATCCTGGAATTGATGAAGGCGAAGGATGAAGAGGCGCCGGCCCTGGGTCTGCGTTGCTTCGTCTGGACGATTGACAAGGCATATTGATGGACCTTGATGCGCTCAGGAAACTGATCGGCAAGGACTGGGACGCCTACAGGGATTTTCTGTACCGGCAAATCGGCAGCGACGTCTCACTCCTGCGGGATTTGAATGCGGAGGTGCTGTCCCACGAAGGGAAGCAGCTCCGCCCTTTGCTTTGTCTGCTCGCCGCCCGGGCCTGCGGGACCGGGGCCGGGGGCGTGGCTGTGCCGGAGTCCGGTTCTGCGTCCCTCCCGGAGCTTACGCTGCGTTATGCGGTGGCGGGGGAGTTGCTTCACAATGCTACGCTCCTGCACGACGACGTGGCCGATGAGAGCGACCTGCGCCGGGGCCGGCCGACCGTCCGTTCGCTTTTCGGACCGGACGTTTCCGTTCTGTTGGGAGATTTCTGGCTGGCCCGCGCCGTCGATGGCGTGGTCAGCGGAACCGTATGTGATTCGGAGGTCATCCGTCTGTTCTCCAAAACCTTGCAGGACCTGGCCGAGGGCGAGATGCTCCAGCTGGAACGGGCGGCGGACGGTAAGACCGATGAAGACGCTTACCTGCGGATTATCTATGGCAAGACGGCCTCGCTTTTCGAGGCCTGCGCCGTGGCGGGAGCCTGTTCCGTCGGCGCCTCCGCCGTCAGGAAGCAGGCCGTTTCCGAATTTGCCCGCAGTCTGGGCCTCGCCTTCCAGATACGGGACGATATTTTTGATTATTCTCCCGAACTCGATACCGGAAAACCTTCCGGAGAAGATATCGGGGAAAAGAAAATTACCTTACCTTTGTTGGGCGCCTTCGAGAATGCCGGACATCTGCGGGAGGAAGAACTGCGGGCGGATATCGTCGCAGCCCGTCCGGGCGTCAAGGAGAGCGTGCTTGCCTATGTGCGGGAATTTGACGGTATCGGATATGCCCAGCGGCGTCTGGAGACCTTTGTGGAGCGTGCGTCGGCGGCGCTGGATGTGCTGGAGGACAGTGTCTGGAAGGATGCGATGAAGCAACTCGCCCGTTATGTGGCAGTCAGAAAAGTATGAGATTTGCGGATATCATCGGTTATCAGGCCATTAAGAAGGCCCTCGTCGGGATGGCGGATTCCGGCCGGGTGGCGCACGCGATGCTGCTCTATGAGAACGACGGCTGCGGAGCCCTGCCCCTTGCCCTGGCCTACGCCCAGTATCTGGCCTGCGAGCATCCCCACGACGGCGACAGCTGCGGCGAGTGCCCGTCCTGTCACCGGATGTCCAAACTCATTCATCCGGACCTGCATTTTGTCTTTCCGACCAATGCCGGCTCCAAGAGCGGCAAGATGGCTGCCAAAGACATTACGGCGGATGTTTATATGGAGGATTTCCGGGAACTGGCCCGCAGCAACCCCTGGTTCCTCGAACCGCAGCTGATGGAGGCGCTCGGACTGGAAGTCAAATCCTGGGATATCAACGTGGCCCAGGCGAAGGAACTTTCCCAGACCCTGTCCCTCTCGGCGGTGGAGAACGGCTGGAAGACGGTGGTGTTCTATCTGCCCGAACAACTCAATGTCCAGGCGGCCAACAAACTGCTCAAACTGGTCGAGGAACCGCCTGAAAAGACGCTTTTCCTCTTTATCACGCACCAGCCGCAGAAGGTCCTGCAGACGATTTTCTCCCGCTGCCAGAGCCTGCGTATCGCCCCGCTTTCGCCAGACGAGGTGTTCCAGTCCCTTTCTTTGAGGGGCTATGCCGATGCGGCGGCCCGGGAGCAGGCCCGGCTTTGCGGAGGCAGCGTGGGAGCCGCCCTCTACCAGATAGAACACGGCGAAGACACCCGTCAGTATTACGATTGGTTCCTGCAGATCACGCAGGCGCTTCTGCAACGTAATCTTCTGGAAGCCCTGGCGGTCGGCGAGCAGATTGCGGCCGTTCCTTCGCGTGAAAAACAAAAAGGTTTTTGTATATTTGTCTCCGAAATGCTCAGGAAGATTTTCCTGATTCAGCGGGGAATGGAGGACCTGGCTTACGTGCCGGAGTCCCGGATGGAGTCTTGCAAGGCGCTTGCAGCCCGGATGTCGCGCACTTTTACGTTCCGGATGCAGCCCGTACTCGACAAGACGGTGTATAATATAGACAGGAACGTCAATCAGAAGATTCTTTTTACGGATTTGATTGACCGGATGAGTCTCAATATCATATAGGATGGAACGCGACAACGAAAACAAAAGATACGACTGCCAGCGGGGCTGTATCGTCATCGGCGAGAACAGCAGCGAGCCGCAGGTGGAATACCGTCCCGGATGCTGCAAGCTGGAAGTCTATGACTGGCTCAAGGGGGTCAGCCAGGAGCAGTACAAGGATATTTTTGAGGTACGTTTCAAGAATACCCGCAAGGGAATTTACCGCAACGCTTCCGGACAGACCCTCAAGACCGGCGATTTTGTCATCGTCGAGGCGACGACCGGACACGACCTGGGCATCGTGACCCTCGAGGGCCCCGTGGTCGCCCGTCAGATGGCCGCCAAGCACATCGACCCGCAGTCCCCGGACATCAAAAAAATCTACCGCAAGGCCAAGTCCTTCGATATCGAAAAATGGATGGAGGCCACTTGGCGCGAGCAGGAGACGATGATTCGTTCCCGTCAGATTGCCAAGGAGCTCGGGCTGGATATGAAAATCGGCGACGTGGAGTTCCAGGGGGACGGGACCAAGGCCATCTTCTATTATATCGCGGACGGCCGCGTGGATTTCCGCCAGTTGATCAAGCGCTTTGCCGAAGAGTTCAAAATCCGTGTGGAGATGAAGCAGATCGGCGCCCGTCAGGAAGCCGGCCTCATCGGCGGCCTCGGTATCTGCGGCCGCGAACTCTGCTGCTCGAACTATATTTGTTCCTTCCAGTCGATTTCCACTTCCGCCGCCAAGATACAGGACCTTTCGCTCAATCCCCAGAAACTGGCCGGACAGTGCGGCAAACTCAAATGCTGTCTCAACTATGAGACGGCCAACTATGCCGACGCCCGTACCCGCATTCCCCGTCTCACCGAGCCGCTCCAGTTCCAGGACGGCCCGGCCTATCTGATGAAGACGGACATTCTGCGGGAAATTATGTATTTCTCCTACGACAAATCCTCTCTGGCCAAACTCTATCCGCTTTCCGCCGAGCAGGTCTGGGACATCCTCGATATGAACAAGGCGGGTGAGAAGCCCGATTCCCTGATGGAGGATGTGGCTCCTGAAGCTCCGGAATTCGTTTCGGCGGTGGGAGATGACAGCATCACCCGTTTCGACCATACCGGCCGCAAGCGCAAAAAGAGCAGGAACCGGGGCCGCGGACAGCGCGATGCCCGCCGCGAAGGAAATCAGGGCGCTGACGGAAACGGCAGGAAGGATGGGCAAAGATAAACTCCGCAAGTTCGCGGAGAACGCGACGTTCCGTTGTATGGTGCAGCCGTCGCTGGACCAGGTGTTGCACCACGACCACCCCTTGAAGGGCCGCTGGGCGGCGGATTTTTTCCACAACGAGCATCCGATTGTGCTGGAACTGGGCTGCGGAAAAGGGGACTATACCGTTGCGCTGGCGCAGCGGCATCCCGACATCAATTATATCGGCATCGACATCAAGGGCGCCCGGATGTGGAAAGGGGCGAAATACGCCGAGCAGCAGGGCCTGGCCAACGTCGCCTTCCTGCGGACCCGCATCGAATTCATCGGCTCGCTTTTCGGATCGGACGAGGTCTCCGAAATCTGGATTACCTTTGCCGACCCCCAGATTGGCCGGGAAAAGAAACGCCTCACTTCTCCGCTCTTCCTGGCCCGCTATGCGGCTTTTCTTCGGCCGGACGGCAAGGTCCGCCTCAAGACCGACAGCCGCTACCTCTACGAATATACCCGGGCTCTCTGCGAGGCCAACTCCCTGCCCGTCGCATTTTCTACCCACGACCTCTATGCCCTGGAACCCTCCCGTCCTGCAGTGCCGCAGACTGCGGCTGCGGGCCCCGTTCCGGCGGACGGCGGGCTTTCCGCACCGGCTCCGGTGACGCCGCTCGACCCGGCGCTTTTCGAGGTGCAGACCTTCTATGAAAAGCATTTCCTCGCCCAGGGCTACCCCATCTGTTATCTGGAATTTTCCCTGAAAGCGGATGATACTTCCGTCCTTGATACCGAGACGTCGATTTCTTTCCTTTCTCCCCAGTGGGAGGAGGAACGCTGGAAGGACGAGGCACACCACGCCT
>CADBLM010000046.1 GCA_902795445.1 uncultured Bacteroidia bacterium | reverse complement strand
TTGGCGCCTATCCAAAGGCCCGCCGCATCATTTTCAGTGTCCAGATCCGTTACTAAAAAGGAGGAGAGTCTTATGAAAAAGCAAATACTTCTGATTATCCCGCTGTTCGCGCTTGTCTCCTGCCTTAAGGAGGATCCGTCGCAGTATCTTTCTCCGGAAGGATTCTGCAAGACGCCCGAACAATGCGATGCCGCCGTTGCATCAGCCTATACCAACGTTAACGGTCTCTATAGCTACGCCTTTGAGATTGCAATGGAAGGCTGTACGGATCTCTATTACATCCAATCCGATACCCAGGATGCCCAGATGGACATTTCTCCGGCCAATGCCCGTTTCGGTAAGACCGTATGGGAGAATTCCTATGCCGGCATCCGAAACTGCAATTATGCCCTCTGGGGGATGGCGCATAGTGGTCTTCCCGAGGATAGCATCAAAGAACTGGTGGCTGAAGCCCGTATCATGCGCGCTTTCTGGTATTACACCCTGACCTCTTTCTTCGGGGATGTCCCCTTCTATGAATTTTATGTCCAGACGAAAGAAGAGATGGAGACCGTGCGCCGGATGCCCCGTATGAGCGCCATCTCAACTCGGGCCACTCTTGTAGAAGAGCTCAAGGAATGCGTTCCCGATCTTCCCCAAAAACGCCGCTGCGATGTCAGCATCGGAACAGACCAGATTCTCCAACGGGCGGGGGCTGCGATGGGCTGGATGGTAATGGCCAAGATGGCTATGTGGAACAAGGACTGGGACAATGCCATTTTCGCGCTGGAAAAGATCAAAGGACTGTACGGCGAACTGACAGAAACCAATTATCCGCTTTCTGATGTGCCCTATTCTGTCAAGAATACGCCCGAATCCATCTTTGAGGTCCAGCACACCTATTCCGCTTCGGGTTTGAAGGTGTATTCCAGTCTGGGTGCCATCGTTATGCCCCACTCCAAGACCACAGACAGCCAGGGACACGCTCTTTACAACGGGGTTCCCATACCTGAAATTGGAGACGATGCCGTGGCCTGGCAGCCCCTCCGCCCCACCGCGTTCCTTTCCAACGGTTTATATGTGAAGAACGGCAACGACCGCCGGATGCCTATGACTCTGGTGTGGTCCTGGCATGGCAAGAATTTCACCCGTTGCTGGAGCGGCCCCAAATTCTGGTGCTATGGAATGTACAACACCTACGACTCCAACAACTATACGGTTTACCGCTATGCCGATGCCGTCTTGATGCTCGCCGAATGTTACAACGAAGTCGGTCGCAGCGATGAAGCCATCGTTCTGCTCAATCAGGTTAAGAATCGGGCAGGCATTACGCCTTACGGGACTTTCCGGACGAAGGAAAAACTCCTTGAAGAAATCCAGAATGAACGAGCCCGGGAACTTTGTGGTGAATTCCAAAGAAAGTTTGACTTGGTCCGCTGGGGCGTGTGGTATCAGCGGACTTATGAATACACTGATTATGAACGCCTGAAAGCCAATCTCCGTCCCTGTCACGAGTACTATCCCATTCCGGATACACAAGTGGCCCTTTCCGGCGGCGCTTTGGATAATAAAGCTTATGAGGAGGGCCTGTAAGATGAAAATCCGTGTTTTCTTTCCCATTCTGCTCCTTTCCGTCATCCTTCCTTTCTCCTGTGGGAAGAAAGAATTTGTCTATGACAATCCGCTTTCCTTGTCTGCAGTCAAGAACGAACTTCCTGCAACTGCGGGACGCACCCAAGTGCTGGTTTTCGCTAACGATGAGTGGACGGCCTTCCTGCCTTCAGACTGCGATTGGGCGACACTTGAACAGACGTCCGGCCGGGGGTTGGGAGAATTTTATTTCAACTGGTCCGAAAACTCCGGAATGGTTCGCCAGACGACGGTCACGGTCGTATCTGGTCAGCATCGCCGGAAAATCAGCCTGGTACAGAAGTCCGGTGCCGGTAATCCGGATATCGAATTTCCCTGGTCCACGGTCGCGGTATCCCGGGTGGGAGGAAAGGCTGTCATACCCTTTACGACCAACATCCCCGATGCCGAGATTCGCAAGGCCCGCTTGAGCGTGACCGGCGCTTCCGGTTTGCCTGTCGGATGGGTGAAGAATGTTTCGCTCTATCCCGGTGCGCTATCCTTTGATATGGAAAGCAATGATGGCGATGCCTCCCGTTCAGCCATCGTCAACATTGATTACACGGATGAAATCGGCACCAACGTTACCCGCAAGGTGACCATCCAGCAGCGACTGTCTGCGCCGTCTCTGACATTCGATGAGGGGGCGACAACGACCCAATACTCTTCTCGTCCTTCGACGGTGAAGATCCCTTTCACGACCAATCTATCCCTATTTGTCCCCTCCCTGCTGGCCAGCGCCGAATCCGACAAGGATTGGGCTGTGATACGTCACGATGGGAGTACGGATACGCAGTTGACCATTGACCTTGCTGCCAATAATGGCTCGATGGAGCGGATGGCGGCCATCCGTCTGGCCTTCACAGATGCTGATGGCCAGTCGCATACTTTCGGCTTCTATCTGGTCCAGAAAGCATATGTGCCCACCATCTCCATTACGCAGCTCAAAGCGCTTATTCCCAGTGATGAGGGGACGGCGGTGTTTTCCGGTGAAGGTCTGATTGAAGCTGTCGTCATCGGCGACTGCACCAATGCCAATATGGAGACCAATCCGCTGACAGGAGCAGGTGTTCGCGACTTCACGCTCAACGGTCGCACCAATTACCTTACTGCCCCGGATGGTTCGGACGGCCTGCGGATTGTTTTCCTCGACAAAGACGATCATCTGCTTCGCCGGGGTCAGCGCGTCTTTATTGACCTCAAAGGCCTGACCCTGCGGAAGGACAGTGAGCCAACCCGCTACACCCTTGAGGGACTTACTACCGCCCAGGTGTCCGTGTCTCCGGAGCCCGGCGCTGTTGTTGTTCGGGAGCGTACGTTATCTGAGCTGACCGATGCCGACATCTACACCAGCGTCCGTCTCAAAGGGCTGGAATTTACTTTCAAGCATGGTGCTTATACCAACTCCCATGACGGCTACCAGCGTCAACTCCGGCTACCATCCTGGCCCAACAGCCGGGGAGAAGCCATCAATTATGGTGGATCTACCAGCGGCTACTACCTGGAAGATTGTGTCCCGTGCAGTTTGCGAGATGCCACCGGTCAGGACATCTATGCCCTGATCAACAACGAAACGCCCTGGCGTCGCTACGGTGGCGGTGTGCCACAGGTCTGCTGCGACATCACCGGCATCCTCACGCACAGCGACTTGCCAGGTTGGGCTTACAAAGGGAATCTTGGCCGTTACCAGCTTCGTATTATGGAAGAAGAGGATATCGTTCCTATGACATCCGCTTTCTCCAGAACCGTCATTGAATGGAACTGGGGAAAGGGAGCCAGCAGTCTCAGCCGCGAAGAGGCTTCCATACCCACCAGTCCGGACCATCCTGCTTTCTATTCCATGACCTCCAATTTGGACGGTGTGGCTAATGTTGTTTTCAATGGGCTTACCACACACGATTACAATAATCTGGTCAATACCGTCATTTCAGGGGGCGATGCCAATTCCAAAGGGCTGCTCTCCGGCGGATGCATCTCCTGGGGCAAGAGCAGCGGAGTCTACTGGGCGTCCGACAACACCGGCGATATGGAGGCGGCTCCCTGGTTCTGTTTCGGATTTTCCACGGCCGGGTTGTCAGGAACTAACCTCGTTTTCAACTGGACGGCCGCCCAGGGGACGGCTCGGGGGTCCGCCAATAATATCTACGCTCCCTCTGTCTGGAAAGTAGAGTATTCTACGGATGGGACGAGCTTTACGACCCTGGACAAGATTTACGCCATCCACCCCATCGTATGGTACCAGAAAAACTGTGCTGTGACGGCCGTCGATGGCCTGCATATGTATACGACGGCGTTGCCAAGCTCCTTGCTGGGACAAGACCGGGTCTATGTGCGAATCCGCGCGGCCGCAGCGAAAACCATCGCCACAGATTACAGTAGTGAGGACGGTGGCAATCTGCGCAGCAGCGACAATCGCATCCGATTCGGCGAAATTTCCGTTCAATACAATTAATGATGTTCCCCAAGATGATGAAAAAACTGATGATATTTGCTTCGCTCCTGGTTTCCTTTTCTGCCTGTGACCAGGACAGGGCTCGTCTGCAGGTCCCTGAGGAGTTGGGTGCGGATGCCGATGAATATCTGGTGCCCGCTGTTGGCGGTCAGGCCAGCATTTCTGTCTACACCAACATGCCTGGTGGCGCCAGGCTGTTGCAGGATGTACCCTGGGCCCGACTACTGAACGGCTCCTTCTCGGCGGATGCGGTGCTGACCGTGGATCTGGCCGCCAACACCGGTCCCCGCCGCCGCGTCTCCCTTCTTATTGAAACAGCCGCCCGCCAGGATACCGTCTATGTAAAACAAGAGGGGGCATATGAAGAATACCTCACCTTGGGCTCTACCGGCGTAGTAGCCTATAATGCCGCAGGAGACACGAAAGTACCTTTGCAAACCAATGTAGAGAAATCGAAAATTTCCCTATCCAAGGTCTATCTCGACAAAGATGCAGATGATTGGATTCAAGCCATCGGCATAGAAGGAGCGCAGCTCGTCCTTTCTACCAGCGACAATCCCAGTGAAACCGATGTCCGCAAGGCCGTCGTTGTCCTTTCGTACCGGGATGGCTGGGATGAAAGTCTTGAGGCTTCCCTCCGTGTAACCCAGGCTAATGCGAACAATGTCGTGGGCACCAGGCTGACTTTTGCCCAGATGCAGGAAATGGCGACGGCAGAGCCGACGATGATAACAGACGACTATACCCTTGAAGGCTATGTAATCAGCGACCGTGACGGCGGTAATGCCGGCGAAAATCCCCAGTCTACCTCCACAACCGTAGACTATAGCGGGACGGTCCGGACAGCCTATCTGGAAAGCACTGATGGAAGCTTGGGTGTGATGCTGGAATTCGGCAAGGAGGAAGACAACATCCTCCGCTACAATTCCAGGGCTCAACTCAACCTTAAGGATGCCTCCCTGGTACGCTACTCCCACCCTGACCGTTTGGTGTTGCGTGGAATGACGGCCTCCAACATCCTCACGGACGAAGATGTGGATGCGTCCCTTATTCCGGTCAAGCGAAAGAGGATTTCGCAGTTGACAGATGCGGACGTCTATACCCGAGTTACCTTGATCGACTGTGAATTCCCGATTCGCAAAGGCAGCTTGACTCCGGTTAATGAGGGATATGCTCCCTATTACAATTCAAACCGAATCAGCAAGTTCCCCACTCTCTTGCGAGACGTGACGGGTTCCAGCCTGTACCTCTATACCAACATAGGGGCCGAATGGCGGCGCACAGGTGTCCGCATCGGCTATGGAAGCGGTTCGGTTACCGGTGTGTTGGTTCATGAAAAATACCGCAGTTTTATTGATGCGGATGCGGAAGATGAGGATGACTGTGGCAATATCGGTGACTACCAGATTCGTCCCCAGGCCCTGACTGACATCGTCTTCGCCGACAATTTCCATGACGGCTTTTCGGAGATGATCTGTGAGTGGCGTTACGTTCCCACCGGCAATGCCGACGGTTCCTGGGACGCCACTTATGGCAGCGGTACGATGGATCACAGTTATCACGGTACGACCAACAGCGTCTACCACACCCACGTTTGGCCGGTATATGACTTTTCCTATCTGGGTCCCATCAATCCGGATTCAGAATCCAATGAACATGGGTTCGGGATCATCCTCGAGGACGGGACAGACTATGCGGCCGATTATACCCCCATCGACCGGGGCAGGATGGCAGCCAACAATACGTACGCTTTGGCTTGGATGCGTGAGTACTGGTGGGATAAGACGTTGGGCATTCCGCAGTTCTGGCTTGTTCACTTCTCGACGAAAGGAATCACTACCAACGTACTTTCTATGCAGTTTTCCGTGCTCAATGCCTCCCAGGAGGGCCTGAGCCCCAATCAATGGGTGGCCCAATGGAGTACCTCAGCAGGCAGTGCCGCCATATGGACGGATATTGCGGAGTATTCCGTTCCTGATGTCGTCCTATGGAATGTCACCCAGCCATGGCAATGTGCCGGCTTCAAACCCATTGACGTCCGTCTCCCGTTGGAGATGCTTGACAAGGATGATGTGTATATCCGTCTTATGCCACGCAACCGCAAGGGTAGCACTCCGCAAGGCTATTTGGATACCGAATATGACAATGGAACGGCTGGTTCTTCCTCCAAGGCTAACAGTGCGATGAATTATTTTGCCATCCGTTATAACAAATAATGAAAAGATTGCTGTTATTTGTCCTGCTGCTCTGTCCGCTGATACAGACCGCCACCCGCGAGGTGAGTTTCGCGGAGCTTCGCACGATGGTCCGCCCCGGTGGGGAACTAATCCTCTCCGGGGAGTTGGAGCTTGAGGGCGTGGTCATCAGTGAGCCCAAGCATCCCAACCTCGCGCAAGGGGAGCAACGTACGTTCCGCAACAATTCATCAACGCAGAACGACCGTACGGCCTATCTGGAAAGTCCTGCGGAAGGACTGGGCGCTAAACTCGTCTTCCAGCATTTCGATCCAGAGGCCGCCCGTGCGCTCCGCTATGCCCGCCTGACGCTTTCCCTCAAAGGTGCCGTCCTCAAGATGACGGCCAGGGGCGCCCTTTCGCTCGAAGACCTTCCCAATGGAAGCATTCTTTCCGTGCAGGAAGGTACGGCCGCCGACCTGCCGCTTCGCCGCAAGGCCCTGGGTGAACTCAAGGCCGAAGACCTGCATACCTGGGTGAGCATCCCGGACTGCGAGTATGTCTTCAAGGACGGCGCCTATGTCAATATTCTCGAGAGTTATGCCCGTTCCAATCCCGACAACAAGCAATACCGGCCGCTCGGCTATATGGATACCTGGCAAGGCCTCCTTTGCGACGGCCAGGCCTCGCCCCTGTATGTGGTCATCAACGCCCGTACGCCCTGGCGGCGGACCGGAAAAGGTGTTCCGCAGGGGAAGGGCGTCATCAGCGGCATCCTCGTGGATGAGGACAATGTCCGTTACGGAAGCGTCCGCGGCTGGCAGATCCGTCCGCTCGAAGAGAGCGACATCGCCTTCGACTGGAACGGCCCGTCCTCTTTCAAGACCCTGGCCGAATGGAACTGGAACGACGGCGAGAAGACCTTCAACACCACCGAAGGCCCCGTGGAGCGTTTCCGTAGCGAAAAGATGCTGCCCGAAGTGGGCAAGGGGGAACTGACCCTCGAAGGGACGACCTCCACCTACCGGGGACTGGACTGCAACAATCCCGTCCTGGAGCCCGCCAAGGCGGAAATCCGGGGCGCCAAGGGACTGGTCCGCCAGGGAGCGATGGAAATCCGCGCCCAGGTTCCCAATTGGTGGAACTGGGGAGACGACTGCGGCAATGCCGTGGTGCTGAAGTGTTCCACCAAAAATCTCAAGGCGGAAAAACTCTTCCTGGCCTTCTCCTTCGCCGCCGGGGCCAACAAGGCCTCCTGCTCGCGCCTGAACCCGGCCTGGTGGGGCGTGGAAGTCTCCACGGACAATGTCAATATCGCCCGGATGGACATTCCGGACATCCGCCTGCATACCCTTCCCTGGTGGGAAAGCACCATGGAAGGCGTGACCTATACGACTTCGATGGAGGCCGGTATGGGCATGACCGAACACCTGGTCGAACTGCCCGCCTCGCTGATCGGGCAGGAAACCGTCTATGTGCGCATCCTCCCCACCCGCAAGGTGCTGATGACGCTCGCGGAACAGGGCTCGGCCAACGCCGCCCTGCGGCAGAATATGGATTACTGGTCCGTCGTCAGCTTCGGCACCATCACCCTCAGATACAGATAGTCTATGGTACGGATCAAAAATATCGTTTTGCTTTGCCTGCTGGCCCTGGGATGCCTGTCGCTGTCTGCGGCGGCTCCGCTGGGCCTCGATGTGCAGTCCGTCCGTCCGACGAGTCTGGTGATGACCCCCGGCGGCAAATTGCTGGCGGCCGTGCAGGCCGATGACAAGGTCTGCCTGCTGGGCAGTACCTCCAAGGGGGAGAAATGGGAGAAGTTGCAGGAATTGCCCGCTCTTTCCGATGCCGTGCTCTGGCGCGGATTCGCCGGAGAAATCCGTCTGTTTGCGACGGCCTCCGACGGTTCGCTGACCCTGCGTGTCTGCCCGGCTTCCGATGAGGAAAACCCGGCCTGGTCCGAACCGGTCGTGCTGACCAAGGGCTATTGCAGCGCCCCGCCCGTCGTGCTGCGGAACGGCGCCGTCCTGCTGCCGGTTTACCTGAGCGAAGGACAGACGACCGGCACGCTGCTCTCCATGGACCGGGGCACCCACTGGTTCCCCCGGCCTTCCGGCGTGAAGCTGCCCTACAAGGTCAATTCCGGCCGTCCCGACCCCATCCTGATGCCTTACCGCAACGGCCGTCTGGCCCTGCTCAACCGGGCGACGGGTACTCAGTGGAGATGGCTCTCGCAGTCCGCGAATTTCGGCCAGAGCTGGTCCGCTCCCGCTCCGCTGCTGTATGCGCCCGATATGCCGATGTCCCTTTCCCTGCTTCCGAATGGCAAGTGGCTGGCCCTGAAGAACGGCCGCCTCGACCAGCGGATTTATTATGTCCCCGACCGCCTCTTCGCCTACCTTTCCGATGATGAGGGACAGAGTTGGTACGGAGACCTGATTCTTGACAGCCGTACGGATGCCTGCAGCCCCTGCGCCCTCGCGCCCGGCGACGGCAGCATCTACATCCTCTATGCCTATGAGCCGCTCGACGGAAGTTGCAGCGAAGTCTATTTCGTCAAGACCAGCGAGATGGAAATCAACAACGCCGTTCCCAGCCGCACGATGGAGGCCTCCCGCAAGGCGAAAATCCTGGTGGCGCAAGGGCGTGCCGACAGCTATGCCAAGACCATCAAACCCTATCTCTCAACCAAAGGAAAGCCTTCCGGACAGCCGCTCAATGTAGCTACGTTCAATATTGAATACCGCAACAAGAAGGAAGGATACCCTTGGGAGCAGCGTCTGGAATATGTGAATGAACTCTTCCGCAAGTACGAGTTCGATGTCGTCGGCGTGCAGGAGCCTTTCCGGCCGGAATACGACGACCTCGTCGCGCGTCTGGGCGACAAGTGGGAGAGCATCTTCGCCTGCACCAATCTGGAGAAGGATGACTTCTCGAACTCCATTTTCTGGCGCAAAGAGCGCATTGAGAAACTCGATGACGGCCTCTTCTGGTACACCGAGATTCCCGGAAAGAACGGCGGATTCGGCGGTCCGAGCTGCCGTCTGTGCATCTGGGCCAAGTTCCGCGACAAGAGCAGCGGCAACATCTTCTTCCTGTTCAACTCCCACTTCGATTTCGTCATCTACGACGCGCAGATGACTTCCGCCCGCCTGCTGCTGAAGAAGATTCAGGAGATTGCCGCCGGCTATCCCGCCTTCTGTACGGGCGACTACAATGCGACCGAAGACAACCCTGCGATTCAGCTGCTGGCTGCCGGACCGTGGATCAAGGATTCGATGACGCAGGCCCGCAAGTCCGTCAACCCCAAGACGACCTCCACGGGACATTATGCGACGCCGGATAAGATCAAGCAGGACGGCAAGCACATCGACCACATTTATTTTACGCCCGGACTGAGCCGGGTGGATACCTGGGAAATACTTTGCGAGGAACACGCCGGGCTTCCGGCCGCTTCCGACCACAATCCAATCAAGATACAATGGCAACTACTCAAGTAAAGATTCTGACGACGGCGCTGCTGGCGCTGGTGCTGTCCGCCTGCGCAAAGGAGGCGGTCAGTCCTTCGGTGGACGGCTCCCTTATCCGGGCCTCCCTTCCGGCTTCGCTGACGACCCGTGTGTCGATGACGCCGGCTGCGGGCGGCGGCCTCGCCCTATGTTGGCAGAACGGAGATGTCCTTCGTGTGGTGGGCAAGAGCTCGGAGCTATACACGATCTGTCCGGGCTATTCGGCGCATATCGCCCAGTTCTCCGGCACGCCGGTCTCCGGTTCGCGCTTTACCGTATTCTACCCCGGCCGTTACGCATCGGCGCAGGAGTTGCGTGCGCGCAGTATCACCGGACAGACGCAGAATGGCAACAATTCGACCGCTCATCTGGAGTGGAACGCCCTGTTTGAAGATGTCAGCGACTATGCCAGCCTGGACTTCTCCCAAGCCCGGCAAAATGGTGTGCTGTACTGGCGGATCGAACTGCCCGTAGGGGCCGCTGCTCCCGTGGCCGTCACCCTTTCCTGCGATCAGGCGATATTCCCGCAGAATAACGACGGGACGACGATGGGGACCAGCTGGAGCCTGGCGCTCAGCGGCGTCAGCCTGGGTTCCGACCGGTTGCTCCACGCCTGGATGGCGCTCCCCTGGACGAATGTGGCACTCCCCGAAGGCCTTTCCCTGCAAGTCTCCGTCCGGCTGTCCGACAACACGCAATACAGCCGCATCTGGTCCGTTCCCACCGGTGGCCTGACCATCCGCAGCGGGCAGGTCAATGTCATCCGGTTGTACAGGAGTGTGGAGGTGGACCATTTCGATACCGGATTTGCTGATAACTTTACCTGGATTTCCCTCTTCCCGGATGTCACTCCCATACCGCCCACACCCGGTGGAGACATGACCGGCAATCCGGAGAACTACGACTGGAACAACCTCTTCCCGGATCTTCCCGTTCCGCCCGCACCCTCCGGCAACGATGTGACCGGCACCCCGGAGAATTACGGCTGGAACAACCTTTTCCCGGATCTCCCCGTTCCGCCCGCTCCGTCCGGCAACGATGTCAGCGGCTCGCAGGAAAACTTTAGTTGGACCCATCTCCAGTTTGGCGTATAATCCCTTCAAAAACAGTTACTGATGGTAAAAAAGAAATATATACTGTTGTTAGCCCTGCCCTTGCTGCTTGCCGCCTGTAAGAAACAGGAGGAGCTCAAGCTGGAACCCTGGGCCCTCTCCGCAACCCTTTCCGGAGAGGCTTCTGCCGCCGGATTTGTTTGGTCGGCCGGGGATGTCGTGTCTGCGAATACGAAGCTGTCGCGTCCCCTCGAACAAGGCGGAGCCTCGGCGGATTTCCTGTTTGACTGCTATGAGCCCGCCCAGGGAGAGACCATCAACCTCCTCTTCCCCGGCAACGCCGCCCAGACGGTCGACATTCCTGCGACCCTGAACTGCAGCGCCGGCCAATTCCCTTCGGAGGCGACACCCCTGTGGGGAACGCTCTCCGCGCCCGCCGCTTCGCAGACGGCCTCCGTCACGATGAAACCCCTGTATTCCATCCTCCGTTTCCGGCTGACGGGAACGGGCTCGGTGCATCGCGTGGTCGTCCGGGCCGAAGGCAATGAGATGCTTTCCGGCTCCTTCCGTATGGGTTATACGGACGGCGCCTTCAACGGCAGCCTGCTCGGGGGCTCTTCCGTGGAACTGGACCTGCGTTATCCCGAAGGCATCATTTTAAGCGAAAGCGGGACGGTCATCGCCGTTCCCGTGCTCTCCGGCAGCTATACCCGGGGCTTTTCCGTCAAGTTCTGCAATGCGGCGGGCCGGTATTCCGTCGCCCGCTATGAAGAAAGCGGACTTACGCTCACGCCCGGCCAGGTGAAAGAACTGCCTGTAGCGCCGTTCCGTCCCGACCTGGTTGAGGAAGGGCTGGGAGACTATCCGGAGAACACCCTCTTCGATTCCGGCCTTCTCGTCGCCGGCACCTACAACATCCTCGCCATCACCAGCCGTGCGCAGAGCTGTCCGGACAACAGCTGGGCCGCGGCCTTCCCCACCCTAGTCTCCGTCATCAAGTCGATGGACTGCGACATCCTCACACTCAACGAGCTGGAAGCGACTGAAATCGATGAACTCGGAACGGCGCTCCGCCGGTATGAATGGGTGAAGAAGAAAAACGACGTCACCAAATATTCCTTCGCCCCCGGCATCCTTTACAAGGCTTCCCGGCTGGAAAAACTCGACGACGGCATCTTCTGGCTGAGTAACCCCGACGCACATTCGCTCGTCACTTCCCGCTCGGAATACAGCTATGTTGACCCGGCGGACGGGACGGAGTACAAAGCCGGTACCATCCGCGTCTGTGTCTGGGCCAAGTTCCGGGACAAGATCACCGAAAAGACCTTCTACTGGTTCGCGACGCATCCCACCATCCGCGGAACGGATGCCGCCTCTTCGCTGGCCAATACGACCTCCTGCCTGAACGCCGGCAATATCCGCAGCCTGCTCGCCCAGGTGCCCCTCGTCAACAGCGAAGGCCTGCCTGCCGTCATCGCCGGGGATATGAACACCCATAGCGCGCACGTCAGTTATCCGCTCTTCGGTGCGGCCGGCTGGACGCCCGCCTACGAGACGGCCCTTGCCGAAGGGGTGCTGGACGGAAAAGCCGCCATGCGTCCCGGTACGGACATCGGTTATCTTCCGACCAAATACCTGTACGACGAGTCCCGCCGCATCGACCACGTTTTCTTCAAAGGCTTGTCGCTGCGCGGCTACCGTACGGACTTTACCCAATACAACAACACCGTACTCGGACCTGTCTATCCTTCAGACCACATTCCCGTCCGTGTCGTTTTTTCCTTTGAATAATCCATGCAGACAAAAATAAATATTATAGTTATGAAAAAGACCCTGTTTTCTCTCTCAGTAGCGGCCTGCCTGCTGGCCCTCTCCTGCACCAAGGAACCCGTTAATGAAAATGTCCTTCCCGTTGCGGAAGGCGAGGTCTCCGGCCTTTGCTTCACGGCCTCTTTCGAGACGGTCAAATCTACGCTCGACGATAACCAGCAGCCCAAATGGGTGGCCGGGGATGTCATCGGCGTCACGAGCGCCCAGGACAACAATGTCCAGTGCGCGCTGGTTGACGCGGCCGCCGGCACCTTCAGCGGCGCCAACATCAACGGCAACGCTCCCTATGCGGCCGTCTATCCCTGGAACGCCTCCTTCAGTTTTGCCGGAGATGTCGTTTCGGCTTCCGTACCGGCCGTGCAGCAACTCGCCGGCGGACAGAAGATTGCCCCGGGTGCGATGGTCGCGGCCTGCGTGAGCAATACCACCACGCTTGCTTTCCGGAACTGCACCTGCCTGATGCGCCTGGATATCACTCGGAGTGACATCAAGAGCATCAAGGTGGAGACGACCAAAGAAGGCGAGTACCTTGCCGGAGACTTTACGATGGATATGGGAGCTGACACCCCCGTGGCTACACCCGTAGCCGCGAGCGCCTCCGCCAGCGTCACCCTCCTTCCTGAAGGAACGGCCTTTGCCGCCGGCAACTACTACATCGCCATCCTCCCTGCCGAGTACACGAGCTTGAAGATTACCTTCACCAACACCGCCAATCAGACGGCCGTGGCGACCAAGAGTACGAAAACGACCTGCGGCCGCTCCCAGGGACTTTCCTGGGGTAGTTTCTTCAGCTATTCCATCGGCAACGCCGAGGCCCTGATCGCCTGGTCGCAGTCCGCGCCCAAGTTTACCGCCTGGGATACGGTCAACCTGACCGCCGACATCGCCCTCACCACGGAGCAGGCTGCCCGCTATGTGGAAGCCGCGGATTTTATGGGTACTTTCAACGGTGGCAACCACAGCATCACGGGCCTGACGACGCCCCTTTTCGGCAACCTCTACGGCGCTGTTTCCAACCTCGACCTGACGGCTACCATTCAGTATGACGGTACGGATGCGCGCATCACCGGAACGGATTACGGCATCGGCATCTTGGCGCATTATGTCTATGAGAAAATGAAGGACCCGGTAACCCAGCAGGATGTGGCAACCGGTGCTGCCGTCAACAATGTGACTACGCGCGGCTCCCTGCTTGTCAGCGGCCTGGAAAAGACGCACAACTACATGGTGGGCGGCATTGTCGGCTCTTCCAACGGCGTGCTTTTCAGTGGCTGTAAAAACTACGCTTCCGTTACGCTGGACGGCGTGACGCTGAGCGGCAAGCAGAGCCGCGTAGGCGGTATTACCGGTGTCTTGCAGTACAGCGCCAATGCCGGATTGACTTCTTGTGAAAATTACGGGGAGGTCAATATTGCTTCTATGCCTGCCGTGGGTGATGTGTCTGTGGGCGGTGTCGCCGGATATGTCACGGTGGCTGCCAATGTGACGGGCTGCACCAATAACGGCGCCGTCCATTGCAGCGCCACCTCTTCCTCGACCGTGGCCGTGGCCGGTGTCGTGGCCTCGGTTACCAAATATGTCACGATGAGCGGCTGTGAGAACAAAGCGGCCGTCTCGCTGGCCGGCTCGGGTAAATATGGCTATGCCGGCGGTTTTGTCGCCCATTTTACCAATGGTGCAAAGTTGCAGAACCCCATCAACCGCGGCAATGTGAACTGCACCGGTACCTTCAGCGATATGGTCCGCGCCGGTGGTTTGGTCGGCAACTATGTCTGTGCTGCCACGGAAGGCATCTCTTCCCCGTACGGCCAGATTGAAAACGGCAAGAACTACGGCGAAGTAAAGAATGAATCCGCTACCTCCAGCCAGGTCCGTCTGGGCGGCTTTTTCGGTGCGGCGACCAGCGGGGCGGTCTTTGTCCTTTCCGGTGAAAACCGCGGAGATGTGACGAATGTCTCTTCCGGTTCGCTTTCGGAACTGTGTCAGGGCGGCGTCGCCGGATACATCGGAACCAGCGGCAGCAAGATTGACGGAACGACGTCCAAGTGCACCATCACGACCAATGTGGTGGCGACGAGCAAAAGTCTCGCTGCCCAGATTTTGGGCAACAACGGTCCGGCCAATACCATCCTGAGCAACCTGAAACTGGCGGGCAACGTGTTGGGAACGGCGCTGACGGCTGACAATTTCAGCGATTACATTTATAAAGGAACTGCGGTGACAACCGCTCCTTCCGGCTGTAGCTTCCTGAACGAATAGTTAGCGAATGAAAATTGAAAAAAAAGAGTACCAGGCTCCGTTCAGCCTGCTGCTTCTCTCCTTGACGGAGGGAGGCATACTGGAGCCGTCCTTCGATACGCGTGACGAGTCCGGCGGAAATGCTAACGAGGCTTTCGGCGATGACTTTGATTACTTTGGATGGTAAGGCCTATGAAAAAATTGAATCAAACCATCTGGGCGCTCTGTACGCTGTCCGTCGTTTTTTCCTGTATGAAAGAAACGCCCGAAAGTGAATCCATCTCTCAGTCTGACGGGCAGCAGGATGAAGCCCGGGAAGAAATGGCCTATGACGGTCCGGTTTTCGAAGCGGACTTGGAAGAAGTCAAGTCCCACCTGGACGGCAATATGAAGCTGGACTGGGACTGGGGGGATGCCATCGGAGTTACGACGGGCGTGGACGCCAATGTCTCGTGTTCGCTGGTCAACAAGACAAAACGCCATTTCCGTGCGGACGGCATCAGCGGCTCGCAGCCTTACTGGGCCGTGTTCCCGTACGCCTCCGGCAATACCTTCGATAAGGCCACCAACACCCTGACGGCCACCGTTCCGGCGGTCCAGCAGCTCACCGCGGCCACGCAGCGCGTGGCCCCGGACGCTATCGTGGCGGCCTGCAAATGTACGGCAGAAAACCGCAGGCTCGCGTTCAAGAACTGCGTGTCCCTGCTTAAGCTCGAGATCGGTCGGGCTGATATTAAACAAGTGGAAGTGACGGCTACGGATGGTACGCTCGCCGGTTCCTTCACTACGGTCGTGACGGCGGAAACCTTGGCCATTACGCCGACGGATGAGCCGGTCGCGGGGTCGGCCACCGTCACCCTCAAGGCCTACGATGCCGACAATGGCGGCGCCTTTGAGGCCGGAACCTATTATATCGCCGTGCGGCCCTGTTCCGGCATCACCAAGCTTCAGCTCACCTTTACCAATACGGCGGATGAGACCGTCATTGTTTCCAAGACGGCCTCTGCGAACTTCCGTCGCAACAGCGGAGTCAATATGGGGACCTTCTTCTCCTATTCGATTTCTACGGCGGATGAGCTGATTGCATGGGCCAAACAAAATGCCAAATATACCTCCTGGGATGTCGTCGAGCTGCAAAATAACATCACTTTGA
>CADBLM010000045.1 GCA_902795445.1 uncultured Bacteroidia bacterium | reverse complement strand
TGCGGGCCGGCGGGAACAAAGCCTTCTTGCCGCTGTCGATGGGGACGGCACGGATTTCCATCTTTTGCGCGCGGCTGTCGCCGACGGTGGCGTCGCTGCCGCTCACTTCCGTCACCATATACAGGCCGTCGGACAGATTGGCGATCTTGATGATGTTTCCCACGCTCAGAGCCTGGATTTTCCCGCCCAGATCCACATCGAGGCTTTTTGCGTCCAGTCCCAGCTGCACCTCGCGCACCTTCTTGTAGAGATCGAAGTTGATGTCGGCCGTGTAGCCGTCCGCACGGTTTTTGTAATCGGGGTTGGTACTGAAGGGCGTCGTCGTGGTCGCGTCTTCCGGCTTGTCGTTGAAGTGTTCCTGCTCTTTGGCGGCATCGCCTTTGAAGAACTCCTTGTTGTCCTTGTCATTGCCCATCTTGGCTCTCTGCGCCCAGGTCGCCTCCGACTTGACGACGTCGAAGACAAAGTCGATGATTCCTTTGTAAAGGGTGTCGCAGTCCAGCATTTTGGCGACGAACAGGGACATCAGATTGGTCTGGGTGGAGCGCCAGCCGGACGCGCTGTCAAACTCGTTCTTGGTCAGCGGCGCAAGGTATTCGTCTGCCGACATTTCCATATTGTATGACCAGGCGCCCGGTGCAGCAGGGTCTTTCGTGACCGGATTGCGGCTGTAGAAATGGTTCTTGTCTGCGACCATTTCATTCCGCCGGCTGCGGAAGGTCGCGCTCTGGATGTCGCTCTCTTGCAGCGTAGTCGTCGGAATCTCTTCCGGCTTGCAGGACCAGCCCAGATGGAGTTTCCCGTCTTCGTAATACAGCCATTCTCCGCAGCGGTTGGCCGTGCGTGCGACGAGTTCGTAAAAAGTCTCGTTGTATTGGACGAGATAAGGCTGAATCAGTTCGTGTACCGTCTTGTTGTCGGATTTGTCGACAAAAGTCAGGAAGGTCTGGTGGTCATGGCGGACCGACAGGGTGTCATTCAGCCCGAAGGCGGTGACCGCCGCGTCGAGCATCGCGCCCAGTTTCTGTCCCGTGTAGGTCTGGCTGTACTTCCGGCGCGTGAAGTAGGCATCGGGACTGTAGATTTCCAGGGTGACGCTCATCGCGGTCTGGCCGCCGCCGGTCCGATAGACGGGCCGGGTGTCCATGATGATGTAGCCCGTTCCCAGCGTTCCCGCGTCTTCCTTGTATTCGATGGTGTGGCCGCCGGGCCCGCTGGCTTCGATGCGGCCGATTTTCAGCGTGACGCTCTCGAAGGCCTGGAAATACTCCACCGTCTTGTTGAAGGAGGGCAGGACGGTCGTCGAACTGCCGAGGGCGATTTTGATTTCGGCCTGCACATGGCAGGGCTCATAGACCCGCTTGGTGAAACTCAGGCCGCTGAGGCTCAGGTTGTATTTCTTGCCGTCAATCTCCTGGTCGCCGGCCAGCTTGCCGGGATAGAGCGTCAGGTTCTTGCTGCTGTCCTTGGCGACCAGCTCCAGGCTGTAAACGCTTTTAACATCTCCCATAATCACTGCATTTTCATGTTGAACGCCGCATCGCTCTGTCCGGAGCCGGAGTCGCTCTTCTCTTCGGCCCCGCCGCCTTCCTTCTGCCAGGCTTCGTGGGCGGCGTCAATCTCCTTTTCCTTGTTCTCCTGGTATTGCTTGCACAGGTCGCTGTGCCAGTCGCAGATTTCTTTCAGGGCGTTTTTGGCCTCATCCTGCGCCTCTGCGCTTTCTCCCAGCAGCGCCATCGCGATGCGCGCGGAGTAGAGTTTGGAGGTGGCGTCAAGCCGGGCCTTGCAGGCATCGGAAAGGGTCTTGACCGCATCTTTCAATTCTTTCTGCCGGTCGTCGTCCACCGGGGGAATCCTGGCGATGACCTGCTCGTCGTTGTCGCCGGGCGCCCCTTCCACTTTGCCGGTCGAAAGCTTATATTCGGGATGTGCTTTCTGAATGCCCGCCTGAATGTTCGGAATCAGGGACTTGTCGTTGGGGTAGAAGAAAAAATGGGTGTCGTCGAGGATGCCCGCCATCGCCACTTCTTCGAGATTGACCGGGCCCATGCCCGATACTTCCACCTGAATGGACAGCAGGGCGGCGGCTTCGGTCTTGACGCTGAGGTTGCTGAGCAGATAACTGTACTGGACGGCATATCCGCTCATCTTTCCACGCATCTCATCCAAGAGCAAACTGGTACTGGAGTTCATATCTTTCGCTTGTTTTATTTTCCACTTGCCTGCGCCGCGTTTCCGGGGAAATTGACGGAGATATTCCCGCCCCAGGCGCACATGCATTTGCCATTATCCAAAAGCGCCGGCATCATGCAGACTTTTTCCTGTCCGCCGGGGGCCCAGGGAGCCGTGATGACGGGGATGCAGGGCATCGGGGTCAGCACGCCACAGGCCGCCGCCGTGGCCGCCGCCACCTGGGGATTGGACATCGACTGACACATTCCGAAGGGCTTGATGTTGACCATCGGGGCGAAGTCCATGATGTTGGCCATCGGCATGTTCTGGACCATCGGCCGGGGCGGCAGGACGGTCAGCGGGGAGGGCGCCATCCCGAAACTGCACTGGAGCAGGGCTCCGTTGGTGACGAACTTTCCCATGCCTACTGCGCTTTGGGGGCGTCTTCCGCCTTGAGTTTGGTGCTCAGCGAGGCCGTGGACGGAGCCCCGGGGACGGCGATGCCGTCGCTGATATTGGTCGATTTGAAGGATGTCTTGGCTTCCAGGTTGTCGATGGTGGCCTTGGGCGCGGTCACGTCGGCCTTGAACGCCGTCTTCCCGTTGACCGTCGTCTCGCCGAAGAGGGCCGTCTTGTCGCCGCCGGCGTTGAGCTTGCCGCCGTCGAGCTGCACGGTGGCCTTCTCCTGCTGGATTTCCGCCGTCGTCTTGGCAAACACGCCCACCTTCTCGGAGGAGAGCTGGAGCTGCTTGCTGCGGTTCTTCTCGTCCTTGGCTCCGCCGTACATCTTCTCGGACACGAGCAGCATCGTACTGCCCTGGGCGAGCTGCTTGTCGTCCTTGCTGTCCTTGTCGATATCCATCGACTTGAACTCCAGGGCTTTCGCATTGACGGTAGCCCGGCCGACCGCCTTGCCCTCCTTGTCCGTAGCCCGGAAATCGAGGGCCTGGGTCCGGATGCTGATGAGGCTCTTTTCGGTGAGGGCCTTCTCTTCCGGCTTTCCGTCCTTGATGTCGTAATCGACCGACTCCACCTCCATCGTCTTGGTCGTAATCCGGATGTCTCCCGTGGCGGGGGATTCGCCGTTCTTCTCGTCCTTCATCTTGGTGGAGGCCGTACTCATCACGATATTCTGCGCGTTGACGCGGAAGGTGCCCTTGTCAATCAGGCTGCTGTCGCTCTTGGTGGAAGCGATGCGGACATTCACGCTGCCGATGTCGATGCCGGCCGTCTCGTTCTCGCGGATGTTGCCGTCGCCGTCGATGGCGCTCAGCCGGATGTTCTCCGCGCTGATGGACACCGCGTTGCCCGTGCTCTTGGTCTTGTAGTCTCCCTTCCTGCCGTCCGCTTCCTTCTTCTTCGCGTCGAGGCATTTGAGCTGGCGGCTGACTTCGGCCAGTTCGCTCACGCAGCGCGTATAGTCCTTGACGGCGGCGTAGAAGGCCGGGGAGAGCTTCTCCACCTCCCGGCCGAGTTCCAGCATATCCATCACGTCGGTGCGGGATCCGCCCAAGCCCGTGCCGAGCTTCTCGCCCTTGCCCATCGTATCCTCCATCTGCTTGAAGAGATTGTCCATCGTCTTTTTCTTCTTGCTCAGGGCGCTCTTGAGGGCGCTCTGACGCTCTTTCAGGGCCTTGCTGCCGTCGTCGATCCGCTTGAGCAGGGTCTCGCTGCCCCTGGCGGCACGCAGGTCCACCCCGCTGTCGCTGCTCAGCCGGATGCCCGGAAGACAGGCGGCCTCGCCGAGGAAAGCGCCTTCGGCATCTTCGCTGTCAAGCACGATGGCGCGTCCTTTGGTACAGACCGAGGAGGAAGGATAGACCACGGCGTCCATGCCGTCGGGACCCGGGTCCACGGCGGTCTGCCGGATCCGACTGGCCCGGCTGACGATGCTGCCGCCTTCGCCGGCACCTTCCAGGGCGATGGCATTCCCGCGCAGGACGATGCGGCCCGACCCGGATTTGAGCACCCCTTCCTTGTCCACGTTCCCGATAATGATTTCGGGTGCGGAAATCACCAGACGGCTCTTGTCAAAGATGAACTGCCCCTTTTCGATCCGGTCGAAAATCTCTTCCTTCATCCGGTTGATCGAGGCCTTTTCCTTGCGGATTTCTTCCAGCTCCTTGTCCACGCAGTTCTGGAACTTGTCCAGCGCTTCTTTCCAATCTTTGAAGATATAGTTCATAGATGATGCTATTTCTTTTTCAAAGTAAATTCCAGTTCGGGCATTTCTCCGCTCTTGACGGAGACCATGCGGGTCTGCTCCCGCCAGCCGTCCATCCGGACGGTGATGCGGTAGCGGACCGAAGGCTTCAGTCCCTTGACGATGCAGGGACTCTGGCCGTATTCGACCCCGTTGACCAGGACGGTCGCTCCGGCCACGTTGGCATGGATGCTGAGCATCCCCCACTGATTCTCGTCCGCCGCCGCTTCTTCGTCAGCATCCGCTCCGGCCAGGCCGGCCTGGGCCATCCGAGCGACCGTCATCTCGCGGCGGCTGGCCGGAGTTATTGTATATTCCGTGATATCCAACCATTTTTTGGCCCCGCTTTCCAGCTGAAAAATGCCGTCGTAATACTTCAGCGAGTCGCGGATGATGCGCAGGCGGTGGGGTCCCTCGCTCAGTTTGCAAAGTCCGGTATTCTCCTTCCCGCTGAATATCCCGTCGATAAAGACCATCCCGTCCTTGAGCGGGGTGTGGACGCTGGCGTAGCCGAAGGCCGGCGTGAGACGGATGTCCAGGATTACCTTGACGGAGTCGGTCAGTTCAAACTGTGAGGTATAACTGTGGTAGAAGGGAGACTCGACGACAAAACTGTGCTTCCCTACGGGAAGGAAGGCCTGAACGGTCCCGTTGCGGGTCATGCGCACGTCGGTCGAGTCCAGCGTGACGATCGCATCCGGAGGATCGATGTGCAGCAGCGCCCACTGCTTGTCGTTGCTTCCGGAGGCGTATTGCTCGATGGCGCGGCCCTGTCCCCGGAGCAGGGTGCAGGGCAGCAGACAAAGCAGGATGAGCGCGAAACGTTTCATCTTCAGGAGCGGATGATTTCGAGGACGCGATCCTCGTCCTTTCCGTGGAAGACCATCGAACTTAGCTGGATTTCCACCCGGATGTTCATCGGGGCGGCACTGCCGTTTTCAGGCGTGCGGGTGTCGAAGTGTTCCAGTACATCCACGACATAGCCGAAGACGGTCATCGCATTTTCATATTCCTTGAGTTTTCCGTCCTGGTTGAAATCCGCATTGAATACGATGGTGAAGGGACAGGGAGTGCGGCTGATCAGGCAGTCGTAGAACTGCTTGTTTTCCGACAGCTCGTGCAGGCGGACCGTCATCTGCATCATGGACGAGCCGGTCAGCCCGCCGATGATGCCTTCTTCATTTTTGCCGCGGTCGCAGCGATAGCTGAAATCCTGGATGGTCAGGCACTCCTGCTGGGAAAACTGCAGCTCTCCCGCCGTCAGATCCTCCATCAGCAGGACGGCTTTCAAATGGGTGGAATATCGCTCTGCCATATCAGTAAAGTCTGTCGAAACGGTTGGAGTCTATCTGGATGCATTCTGCGAGAAATTCCAGGCGCAGCAGCCGCCGGCTGGAAGTGGAAATGTCGTATTGTTCCTCTATCAGATAACAGCGGGCGTCTTCGAAAAGGATGACCCGCTGCGAGTCGCCCCCTTCTGCGCCGAGCTGGTCGGAGACATCGAAGACGATGCGCCCGCTCTGGCATGAGTTGTCGATGTACCACTCGACCAGCCCCAGGTCTTCCTTGCCGGGGGCGACGACCATGATCATCACTTTCTCGCAGCGCGGGTCGGAATCGGGGCTGTAGTAGTCATGGTGGCGCGAAAAATGGCAGTCGCACTCGATGACCGGATATTCGCTGGAATAAACGCCTGCGTCGTTGTCTCCGAACTGCAGGACAGCGGACATTGCCATACTTTGTCGTTTTTAACGGATTCCCGGCTCAAATCCCGATCCCTGACGGGAAGCGAAGACCTGAACCGGGAAAAATGGATATTCTAGGATTATTTCCAGGGATTCTCGAACTGGACAGGGCCGTTCTTGAGGACCTGACAGACGATTTCAATCTCTTCGTAATGTTCCTGACCGTCTTCCCACACTTCGGTGTATTTGACGCAGTAGCATCCTTTGCCTTCGAGTTCCTTCATCGTAGAGCCGTCCACGGTGTTGTAGAAGGTGATTTTCATGTCGCGCGGGTCGTTGGCACCGAGCATCCATTGAAGCAGCTGGTTGTTTCCGTCGTTCATCGCTTTGACGCGGACTTTGACGCGTCCGCCGCGGGGAATGCCGGCTATCTGGCCTTCGCGGTCTGTGGCCTGGTTGAACTGGTAGTCCACCATAATGACTTCACGGGCCTCATAATCTTTGACTGCAAGTTGGACGGGGGTTGTATTTTCTGCCATGACAATTTCAATTTAACGGGTTAAACATCATCCGGGTGTCGGGATTACGCCCAATCGTTCTCATACTTGACGGAGCCGAATTCAATCTTCTGGCAGGAAATGGTGATTTCCTCGAAGTGGCCCATCTTGTCTTCCCATTTCTCTTCGAAATCCACGCAGTAGCCGTTGGTGAACTTGATGGATTTCATGCTCTTTCCCGTTTTGGTTTCCAGGAAGGAAATCTCTCCGTTCTTGGGGAGGTTGCGCTCCACCATCCAGGCCAGCAGATCGGGGGTTCCGTCATTGAGAGCCTTCACGCGAACAGTAATTTTGCCACCGCGGGGGATGCCCGCCATCTGGCCTTCGACATCGGTCGCCTGTTCAAAGGAATACGACACTTTCAGCACTTCGCGTTCCTTGTAACCATCGATGCTGATAGAAACTGGAGTCTTTGCCATATTTGTATAAGATTAAAAGTTGTTGTTATCCGAGTAAACATTTGGGCAAAATCTATGCCGTTTCCGCACTCTTGTCCTTCTTGTCGGCGGAAACCTTGATGATGAAGTTCTTCGCGGAGTAGAAAGGCGTCAGGCTGATGTCGCAGGTGATGCGCTTGGTGACGGGGTCCTGCGAAGGTTCCTTGATCTCATAGTTCTGGAACAGATTGCCGTAGCCCTTGTAGTCGTTGAGGAAGGCCTGTATCTTGGCTTTGAGGTTCTTGGGCGAGTTGTAGGGATCCCAGTTTTCGAGGGCGACTTCGTGGACGTAGTTCATCAGCACTTTCTTCACCCAGTCGAACACGCGCACGATGGGGTATTCCTTCATGGCGGTCAGGTCGCCGTTGTAAAGCGTAGTGTTGTTGAAAGCCATCACGCGGCCCTCGGAATAGACCATAGGGATTACCTGGTTGTCCATCAGGGCGGCGATCTCGGACTTGAGCAGGTCGAGTTTCACGCCCTTCACGCCGTCAAGGGTGCCGTACTTCTTGCCGCCGGCTCCCTGGGCCATGTTGGCGCTCTCGTCATAGAGCTTGCCGGCCAGCGCGCCGGAGGGGCAGACATAGAAGGCGGGGCTGTCCTTCTCGTCCTCGGAAAGTTTCTCGCTCTCGCGGCCGACAATCCAGTTGGCGGTCATAATGACGTTCATCAGTTCGGCGTCCGAGTCCTTGTATCCTTCGGTATTGGCGTAGAGGTCGTCGAAGGAGAATTCGTCGGCGTGGTCGGTGATGAGCATCACCTTATATTTGTAAGCGATTTTGGCCCACTGCAGGAGGGTCGGCTTGTCCTGGAAGACATTGCCGGGCACCACCACCAGGCTGTAGCAGTCCTTGAGGCTCAGGCGGTCGAATCCGTTGCGGAGCAGGTTCTCCACCTCGCCCGCAAAGCCGGAATCGGCATCGGCGATGTCGTCCTTATAGACATTGATGACGCGCAGGTTCTTGACCTTGTCCGTGCCGCAGGTCTTGAAGAAGTTGTCGAGGTTGCGGTAGGCGATTTCGAGGTTCTTGGTCGCGTAGAGGGCATCGGTAATACCCTGTGCGAGCACCTTCTGGTACTTTTCCTCCTTTTCCTTGCAGGAGTCGGCGAATTCGGTGGGCGTGGCGTGGTCCTCTTCGAGGAGTTCGAGCCAGCCTTTGATGTCATTGGCGAGGGCTTCGCGTTTGTCCTTGAAGCGTTTGTCGGTCAGGAATACATTCTTGGCCGCCTTGTGCGCGGGATTCATATTGTCCGCATCGGGGAGGAACCCCCGGACGGCGTTGAAGCCGCCGAAAGCGGAAAGAAGCTGGGAAACATCCTTACGGGCTTCCTGCTGCGGGGCAGCCTGCTGTGCGGCCGCCGTGCTTTGCTGCGTTTGCGTATCTGCCATAGTCTTGCTTATTTAGCGGATTCCAATTCTTCAAGCATGGCCTGAAGCATTTCTTTGAGTTCTTCCCTGGAGCCGGCGTCCTTGAGGATGTCGCGGAGCTTGCGGCTCTGTTCGATGCTCTTGCGGATCTTGGCGTTGGTGTCGATTTTCTTCTTCACACCGCCGAGGAAGGCGCTGTTCTCGACCAGACGGCCTTTGCCGCCCTGGGCTTCGAAGTCGCGGATCTCGCCGAAGTGGAGCGTCTCGTTCACGCTGTCGCCGTTCTCGTCCGTGAAGTCCACTTCCACTTTCGGCTGGAAATGGGCGAAGGCGTCGCCGATGTTCTGGATGTCCTCCACGAGTTCGGGGTTGCCGGGCTCGGCGTCGGCGGTGAACTGGTCCATCAGCAGCGTCTTGTTGTTGTCTATGGGACTGACCTTTGCGTTCGACTCCTCATCGGGAGCCATCGAGATGAAATTTTCTTTGATAGCCATGGTATCGGGATTATTGTTTGTTGACTTTGAATACGGGCGCGTCCTTTTCGAAGACGAGAGCGACCTTGTCCCCGGCCTTGATCTCTCCGGAGATGATCATCTTGGAGAGGGGGTTGCGGAGCTGCTTGCGGATGATGCCGAGAATGGGGCGTGCACCGTACTCGGGGTTGAAGCCCGACATCGCGATCTTCTTCTTGCTTTCGGGGTCGATTTCGAGGGTAATCTCCTGTTCTTCGAGCAGTTTGAGCAGACCTTTGAGATGAATGTCGAAAATCCGGGTGACCGTCTCCTCGGTGATGGGGGAGAAGGGTACGATCTCCGTCAGACGTCCGAGGAACTCGGGCCGGAAGTAGTCCTGCATGATGTCCATCAGATCGTTGTTGGAGGGGACGACGCCCTTGCCGAACTGCTCCACGACAAATTTGCTTCCGATGTTGGACGTAAAGAGAATCAAGGCGTTGGAGAAGTCGCCCACGCGGCCCAGACGGTCGTGAAGCTTGCCTTCGTCCAGAATCTGGAGGAAGAGGTCGAAGACGGACTTGTGCGCCTTCTCAATCTCGTCGAACAGGACGACGGAGTAGGGGTTCTGGCGGATCTTGTTGACCAGCAGGCCGCCTTCTTCGTAGCCGACATAGCCCGGAGGCGCTCCGTAGAGCAGGGCGACGGAATGCTCCTCCTTGAACTCGGACATATCGAAACGGATCAGGGCGCTTTCGTCGCCGAAGAGGAAGGCGGCGAGGGCCTTGGACAGTTCCGTCTTGCCCGTGCCCGTGGGACCGAGGAAGAAGAACGAGCCCATCGGCTGGCCTTTCTTGTTGAGGCCGGAGCGGGACTCGAAGACGGCGTCGAGCACTTTCTTGACGGCGTGGTCCTGGCCGACGACGCGCTGCTTGATGGTGTCTTCGGCACCCATCAGCCGCTCGCGCTCGCCGGTCTGCACCTTGCCCATCGGCACGCCCGTGCGGGCGGCGACGACGGCGCAGAGGTCTTCTCCGGTCAGTTCGCCGCGGACCGTGGCCCCTTCGCGGGCATTTTCGGTCTTGAGGTGGGAGAAGCTGCGGTCGATCAGGTCGAAGGCGGAGTCGGGCAGGCTGCGCTCCGTGAGGTATCGTTTGGCCAGGCGGATGGCCTCGGTCATCGTCTCCTCCCGGATGCTCAGGCCGTGGAACTGTTCATAAGCGGGCAGGGCGCCCTTGAGAATCTCCAGCGTGAGGTCGCGGTCCGGCTCTTCGATGGTGAGCTTTTCGAGTTTGGTGACCAGTTCCTTGTCCGTTTCGAGGTTTTTGGTGAATCCTTCGATGGAGGCGGTGCAGAGCAGGGGGAAATTCCCTTTGGCCAGCTCCTGCTTGAGGAGTTCGGCCGCGCCGTGAAGGCTGCCCTGCTTGTCGAAGAGCTTGTCGATGGACTCGATGACGAGGATGGTGCCGGGGACGGACACCTGGTCCAGAATCTGTTTGAAGCGGTCTTCCACTTCCCCTTTATAGGAGGATTGGGCGCCGAGGGAGGCGATATCCAGCTGGAGGGCCTTGGCGTTCTGCAGGAAGGGCGGGACCTTTCCTGCGGCGAGGCGCTGGAAGAAGGCGTTGAGCAGGCTGGTCTTGCCGACGCCCGCTTCGCCCGTGATGAGCAGGTTCGCCTTGTATTTGCGTCCGAGGATTTCGCAGATGATGTCGGTCTCCTTTTCAAAGCCGATGACCACGGGCAGTTCGCCGCGGGCGGCCTGCGCCGTCTTGTCGAAAAGGTAGTTGTCCGCCTTGGAGGAAGAGGCGTTGCTGCGGGAGGCTTCGTAGGCCGGCGTGGCGGCTTCTTCGCCGGTGCCCATCTTCGCGCAGACTTCGGCGGCGGACAGGGGGAGGGTCTTGAGCTGGTCGAAACTGAAGCCTACGCCGGGGGTGACGAGAGCGGCAAGCACGCAGACGGCGTCCGTCTCTTCCAGGCCGAATTTCAGCCGGTAGTTGTCCGCTTCTTCATCCACGGCGACGGACTCCGGTGAGAGGGAGAGTCCCTTCATCGGCCGGACCGCCTTGGGGGAGAGCTGCATCTGGACGTCCGCCCAGTCCTGGAGATAGTAGTAGTCCTTGTCGAGCGTCGTTTCGATGAAATTCACCAGGCCGGCATTCTTGTGCAGGACCGCCTTGAACAGGTGGGCCGGATAGACGGCATCGCTGCAGTTGTCTTCAGCAAATGCCCGGGCGAGATTCTCAAGGGTGGCAATCATGGAATATCAGCAAAATCGTACAAAAATATGTTTTTTTGGACAAAAATGCAACTATTTTGTTTCGTCGTCCGATTTTTCGATGACGGGCCGCATGGAAAATCCCCAATAACGCTCGTAATTGCCCTTTTCAAATCCGCTCTCGTAGCCGAAATAGAGCACGCAGGCTTTGTCGGATGCCACCCCGGACGGGGCCCAGTCGGCGGTGCTGAGGCTGGCGCTGTAATAATAGGCTCCGGTCGCCGTATCTGTCAGGCCCGTCCCTTCGAAATAGCCGGCGTACGGCAGGAAAATGTGGGCGTCGCGACCGGCGTCATAGCTTTGTCCGGAGGGGGCGCTGCCGCCCGATATCCACTGCCGGAAACCTTTGTCCGCCGAGCCTTTGGCCTTGAAGACGGCAAAGCCGCTGATGCCCGTGTTCCGGTAACTGTCCATACGGAGCCAGAAGCAGTTGTCAATCAGTTCGCGCCACTCGCTTTCCGTCGGCAGGCGGAAAGGAGCGCCCCAGGAGGCGGTGGCGGCATCGTCGGCCGCATCAAGCGCCGTACCGGCCTGCGTGTATGTCGTGTAGGTGCCGGAGTTGTAATAAGGGGCGTTGGCCAAGGTGTAACCGGCGCTTTTCCCGCTTTTCCAGTTCAAGGGACTCAGGGTGGCGTAATGGGGGCTTGTGGCCGCCCAGGCGTAGTAGTCGCCCCTGTCCTGCGGTTTTTCCGCGCCCAGGTTGCAGGCGGCCCAGCGAAGGTGGCTGTCCAGTCCGATATCGATGAAGCGGTGGCCGTTCCAACGGTCGAAAGCGAGGCTGGTGAGGGTGATGCTGCTGTATTTTCCCCGTTTGATGGAAAGCGTCTTGCCCAGGCTGCGCCGGGTCGAGTAGCCCTTGGTGTTGTTGAAGGTCAGTTTGAAACCGCTGTATTCATTGACGGGCAGGCAGATGAGAATCACCTGCGGAGAGGCGAGCGACAGGGGCGTGGCGAAGCGGACGGTCAGGGTGCCGGAGCCTTCGGAGACGGTGGCGTGCGGATAGCGCTCTCCCGGGGAAACGGACAGGTCGGCCGGGCCGCTGAGCGGCTGGTCGGCGCTGAGGGTGAGGCTTTGCAGCAGTCCGGTGCCGCTGACCTTCAGGCGCAGGACACCGCAGAGCGAGCCGAAAGTCAGTTCGGCCGTTCCGCTCTCCGCATAGAGGGGGTAGCCGGCGATGTTGCCCTCGACATAGTTTTGGACGGCGGGCAGGGAGATGCGCGTGTCGGAGAGCCGGATGGAGGCCGGGCAGATGGCCTTGTAGGGTGCGGTCGCCGCCGAGGAAACGGCGCTGAAACGGCCGTTTTTCGTCCCGGCTCCGGAGGAGAGCACATACGCGTGGCCGCCGACGCTGATGCGGTCCCCCTCGCTCCAGAAGATGTCGTAGCCTTCGCCGACGGGGGAGAAGGCGGTTTTTCCTTCTTCCTGTCCGGATGCTTCCGTCCCTTGTTCCGCGATGACGGCCGAAAGTTCCCGTGCGCCACCGGCGTCGGACGGGATTTCTTTCCGGCAGGATGGAAGGAGCGCGAGGCCCAGCAGGATGAGCAGTGTTCTTTTCATTTTTCCGCCGGCTTAGTCATTGGTGAAATCGTCATTCTCGTACAATCCTTCTGTATGGAGCGTGATGCTCTCCGTACCGGCGGGCAGGCTGGTGCAGAGCGGGTGGCCGGGCTTCAGGGGCAGGACCTGACAGACGGGGGCAGGGTAGTTCATTCTTTGGCAGCTTGACGGATGGTGAGGGTCCGATTGTCGGCGCCCGGATAGCTCAGGGTCAGTTCGATCCTGCGTTCGACCCCTTCGTTCATTCTGACCAGCAGCGAGATGTTGGTCGGGCTGACGCTGTTGGTTTCCACCCAGGTCTCCGGGATGGAGAGCGAGACGACATCGCTCTTTCCGGCAGGGCTGATGAGGCGGTAGGGGAGGTCAAGCGAAATGGCGCCTTCCGCCGGGATGTCGATGACGCTGACATCTTCCGGGAAATAGATCGCCGCATTTGTCTTCAGTTGCCGCACGGTGAAAGAGGCCGTTCCGGCGGCGGGGTGAAGGACGAACACCTTTTCGTCCAGCACCCCGGCCGTCTCGTTGGCATCGATATGGAAGGAGATCGAGTCTTTCTGATCTTCCCCTTCGGCGGGAATCAGGCGGATGCTGTCAATGCGTTTGCCTGTGGTGAAGAATTGGAACCAGGCCGGAAAACCGACCTTCCGCGAGAGAGAGACGGGGATGCGGATGGTTTTGTCCGCCTTCCCGGTGATGAGCGTCCGGGAAAGAGCATCCGTCAAGGGGCCCAGCTCGATGTCGGCGTACCACTTTTTGCCGAGTTCCCGCACGCGCTGTAGTTTCCCGCCGCCCAGAAGGAGGGTGTCGCCGTCCACGCGGCATTCGCCCAGGCTGTTCTTTCCGACGATGAGCACGCCGTCCCGGACACGGTATTCTTCCTGGTTGTGGAGCGAGATGTTGCCGGAACCGGACCCAAGATAGAGGATGCCGTCGCGGACGATGGCCCGGGAAACCAGGCCATAGGTGGACATCGTCCCGTTTTCAAAGCGGTAGTAGTAGTCCGTCTGCCAGTCGTCGCATACGGGTGCCCAGTATCCCTTCAGTCCGGAAAACGGAGAGAGGTCTCCGGCAGAGCGGTCCTTGTCGCAGGAGAGCGTGAGCGCGGAAAGCGCCACGGCGATGCAAATCCATTTTCTCATGGTCTTCATGCTTATTCGATTTTCAGGCAGCGGACGCTGCAGGCACTGCTTCTGAAGCAGTCCGTAAAACCCCAGCCGGGGCTGGCATAATAGAGACCGTAGTATTTACCGTCGAAATTCAGCCAGAGGGCGTTGGGGCGATGCCCGCTTTCCTGACTGCAGCTCCAGTAGAAACCGTAACGGTTGCTATAGACGTAAGTGCCGTTCGTATTGATGCGTCCGGCGGTCGGATAGATGCATTGTGTCTCCGTAGTGTGGAAATTCTTCGCCAGATTGAAACTGTGGGTGCCGTCAAGAGCGACATCAGTAGTGGAAAATGTTTTGTATTTGCGGCCTCCTTCCGTTTCTCCGGCGCTTCTCCAGACTCCCTTCTGCGCTACGGAACCATCGCTGCCAAGCACCATTCCGTCGGGAATGCGCCATCCGGCAGGGCAGGGGTCGTACAAGGTCTTGTCGGGCCCCCACAGCGCGTCGTTCCGTCCACCGGAGATCCAGTCCGACTCTTCGCTGCCGTCCGGGACGACAATCAGCTCGGTGGGATGGGCGGTGGCGTAATCCAGCGTTCCGCTCCGCTCGTCCCGGACCGTCTTGGGCAGGTCACCAAGCGTGTAGGCGCAGGGATGGTTTTCTCCCTGTGCTCCGTTGCCGGGGAAGGGATCTTTGCGTCCCCACTGCCAGAGCAGGCCATAGTTGCCCGCCGAGCGGGGATCCATGCTGACGGCGCCCAGATTGCGGTCCATCAGGCGGCAGATGCGTTGTTTGTGGGCATCGAAATAATCCTGCGCCGTGGCATCCGGATTGAAATCCGTACTCGCCCAGATGTGCCAGGACCAGAGCACCTTGCCGTCTCCGTCCTTGAGGGCGATGAGGGCGTTCCCGTCCTTTTCGCCTCGGTTGAAGCTGATATAGTTGTCAATGAGCCGGGCGGAGGATATGACCTCTCCCACCTGCGGCGCCTGTGTCGTATTGCAGGTCTCCCAAAGCACTTCCGCCCGGTATCCTTCCGCCTGCAGGCTGCCGCCGGCTTCGGGGGCGATTTTTTCCGTGCCGCTGCCTTTGACATCCGCCCGGAAATACCATTGGCCGCCGGCGGGAACGATGTAGCAGTTGGCCGTCCCGCCCTTGCTGAGGTTGCTGGCGACCGTCACGGGGAAACTGCCGCTGACGGCATTGTCAATCGTGAGCGTGATGACGGCGCGGCCGACATTCAAGGCCTTGAGAGAGCCGTCGCTCTCAACGGAAACGACATCGGGGTTGCCGGAGCTCCATACAAGTTCTTTGTAGATGGCGACTTCCGGCAGGACCCGGAAAGGCATGCGGAGGCTGTGGCCAGGAAGCATCGTGGTGTCTTCCCGCTCGAAAACGATGGACTCCGGCACGTAATCCGGGTGCTGCTGATGGTAGAAGCGCTTGAAGCGGCGGTAATTCCGCTCTCCGATGGTGAGGCTGTTGTCTCCGCTGCGGACAAAGCGGAGCGGCTCTTCTCCGCCCAGGGAGATATATCCGTCCCGGGGAAAGGAAAACTCCACTTCGTCGATCATGATGTGAAAGCTGTCGCTGCAGCCGTACATAATGTCGCCCCTGACAGGGTGGGTGCCGTCGATGAGACAGTGGTAGCAGTTGCCCAGGCAGAAGTCCAGATAGGAGCCGTGGCACAGGCCGTTCTCATCGACTTCGGCCCATTTCCCGGAGAAGTCGCTCTTGCGGTAACTTTCCGGCGTTTCCTTGCTGCATGAGAGCAGCAGGGCCGGCAGGAGGATATACAGGGTAAATCTTTTCATCTTCATTCTCGTTCCGCTATGCATCTGACCGGATAGGCGAAGGATTTGCAGTGGAAATTGTCCGGGCCGTCTTCCGGCTCGGGATAGTCTTGGTCGTCGGGAAGGAACCGGTCCTCGCCTTCTTTGAAAATCATCGTGACCCTGGGGGCGCAAATGCAATGCTGCGTGCTGTCATAACCCTGGGACATGGCGAGCCAGAGGTAGGTGTGCGCCGGATCCATCCAACAACCGCCGCCGCTCTTAACCATACCGCTTGTAGGAAACCAAATGCCGTTGGCGCGGCCCAGGATGGTTCCCATCTGGAACCCCTTGTCATCGTCAGCGGTGGTCCGGGGAGGATCCGGGTAGGCATCTTTTCCGCCGAGGGCCCTGACGAATGTCCCGTCGTCACCGGAGAGGGCCACCTGCCAGCCGGGCGGGCAGGGGTCGTACACGGTCTTTTTTTCCGCCCAGAGTTTCTCCGTGTTCTCCTGCATCCATCCATTTCTTCCCATTATAAGATGGGTGGGTTTCCTGATGCTTTCCGAGACGGCGACGGGGCCGCTGTGTCCCTCGAAATCGGCGTTGCCATAGTAGTACTTCGCGTAAGTGAAGAGCCAGTAGCCGTCGTGCTTATCGTACTTGGCACTGTTCAGGAACGGGTCTTTGCGGCCCCATTGATAGAGCAGTCCCATCGCGTCCGCCCGGCCGGGTACGGCGCTCAGCGCACCCAGGTTGCGGTCCATCACCCTTCCCGCGAGGTTGTAATACTCGTGGGCGGACAGCAATGGATCGAAGTCCCGGCACAGCCAAAGATGCCAGGACCAGACGATGTCGTCCGAGGCGTCGCGGCCGGCGACGAGCAGGTTGGCATCGGGGAAATCGTCGGGAACGTCGAAATGGATGTAGCCGTCGTCCCTGTACTCCAGATTGCGGATGATACCGTCTTCGGGCCGGGTCTCGGTGCCGAAAGTGGCCCAAAGCACCTCGGCGCGGACAATCCCGGAGAGAATCTCGTCGGAGTTGCCCCTGGACGGCCGGAAACGGTAGTGCCCCAGAGCGGGGACGATGTAGCAGTTGGCCGTCCCGCTGCGGGAAAGGTTGCCGCCGCCCACGCGCAGTTCGCAGGAGGCCACGCAGCTCATATCGTCCGTTATCACTTTGATGCGGGTCTTTCCGCGCTTTTTGGGCAGAACGACATTGTTCCCGTTGACGGAGGCGATTTCATCGTCCATGACATACCAGTAGAGGAGTTCCCGGGCGCTCTCTTCAGCGAGTAGGCGTTCGTGCCCCTCATCCAGTACATAGAGCCGTGCGCTCAGCCTGGCCGTTTCGTCCAGGGTCAGTTCCAGATGGCTGACCGGCTCGCCGTCCCGAAGGAGCTCGATGCGGCTGTACTGCAGCGGCTCGCCCTGACGGACGGCGCTCACGGGCAGGTAGCGGTCGTTTCCGATCACCAGCACGTCCAGCGTTTGTCCCTGCGTGCCGTATGCTTCCTTGATGAACGCGACTTTGCCGAGGTCATTCTTCCCGACAATCAGATTGCCCTCCTGCGAGATATGGGCCGTCCGCACATTGGCCAAGGAGAAAGGGGCGGAGATCTCGTAAAGAATCTTCTCGCTCTTCGAATAGTACTGCTGAGAGTAGGACAGATAGGTCAGGCACTGTCCTTCGGAAAATTGCACATAACGGTCGCAGAGACCGTCTTCTTCGGGGTAGGGAACCCATATTCCCGACATCCGGTCCGGAACGGGGGTGTAGAGTTGCTCCTCCTGCTGCCGGTCGCATGAAAAGCAAGGCAGCAGCGTGAGCAGGGCAAGAAACAGGAAACGGAAACGGTTCATCATCTTGCGGGGTTAAAAGGTAATGCCTGCCGTGACGGCGGGGACGATGCGGACGGGATAGCCGTGGAAGGCGGCGCTGCTGTACAGCGGCCAGGGCGTGTTGCGGGCGCTCAGCGCAAGGTTGAGGGCCGCGGTGCCGCCCAGGTGGAAGGAGACGCCCGCGCCCAGGTCCGCCAGCGGGGCGAGGCTCAAGGCATAGACGCCTCCGGAGAGGCTGATGTAGGGCCGTATCTTTGCCCGGGTGAAATGGCAGCGGAAATTGACGAAGACGGGGACGTCGAAGCGCAGGGGCGTCTTGCCTCCGTAGAGCCCCGCTTCGACCGTGTCTCCTTCCCGTTCCAGGGAGGTGAGGTTGTAAAGGAAACCGGCGCCGGCCATCAGGGTGAACATCCGGTTGAAACGCCATCCGATGGAGTAGGTCGCCTGCAGGGGGTGCAGGTTGGAATATTTGCGTACGCCGCTGTCGGTATAGACGATCTGTCCGCCATACAGTTGGTAGGCGTAGGAGAAGTCGAAACTGTGGGCCAGGCCGCTCTCCTTGCTCCGGGGGCCGCTCTGCCGGGCCTGCTTCGTCTGCTGTTTCGCTTGCGGTTGTGCCTGTTGTTGGGGTTGTGCGGCTTGCTGCACCTGTTGCGCTGCGACGCTCCCGGATGCCGCTGCGGCTTGCGGTTGTTGTTGCTGGGGTTGTTGTTTCGCTTGCTGCTGTTGCGGCTGTTGCGGTGCCTGTTGTTGTGGCTGTTGGGCTTGTTGCGGTTGTTTCTGGGCACTCTGCTGGGGCCGTTGCTGTGCTTCCTGTTGCGGTCGGGCCTGTGGTTGGGCCTGGGTGCTCTGCCGGGCCTGTTCCGGCTGTGCCGGCGGTGCCTGTTGTGCTGCGGCAGTCCCCGCCGGTACTGCTGCGACGCTCCCGGATGCCGCTGCGGCCAGTGCCGCCGCCTCCCGCTCCGCCCGGGCCTGCGTCGCGGCGTCGTCCGGAGCCTGCGGCTTCATCTTGAAGAGCAGGAAGCCGGCCGTCGCGTCAAGGGTGACGGACGTGTAGCCGTCCACATAGGCCGTGACACTGCGGCTGCCGAAGGGAATCCGGATGGTGAACTGTCCGATCCGGTTGGTCTTGAAGGGCGTTTCGAGGCCTTCCACCTTGAGGGTCGCAGCGCCGATGGCCTGTCCGTTTTCGTCGGCGACCAGGCCGCGGATCGTCCGCAGGTCCTGGGCGCTCATATCGACGATGCCAGTCAGCAGAATCAGGAAAAGAGATAGGTGTTTCCGGAGCATGCCTTTTTTCTGAAAATTTTGCAAATATAGCAAAAATCCAGGTATTGTCAATACTTTAGATTTTTTAGGCGGATTCTTCCATTTTTTTTGTAAATTTGCCGCGAATTTCTGTCCCAAGAAGGGAACTTGACTTTTTTGCAGAGGAAATTCATTGATTGCTAAACGACAAGACCATGGCATTTCTTAAATTCAACAAGGCGGAGCTGGTCAATCTGTCTTATTCCCTGAAACGCGAGATTATCAGCGCGAACAAGACGGGCGCGTATTGCAACACGTCCATCATCGCCTGCAATACCCGCCGTTATCACGGTCTGCTGGCCGTGCCGGTGGATGCGTTGGGCGGCGGCAAGTATATGCTGCTTTCTTCCCTTGACGAGAGCATCCATCTCGGCGGACGCCAGTTCAACCTCGGCATTCACTGCTACGGAGACCAGTATGATCCCAAGGGCCACAAGTATATCGTGGATTTCAACGTCAATCCGGTACCGACCCTCACATACAAAGTCGGCGAGATTGTCTTGAAAAAATCCATCCTGCTGACCCCGGACGCCGACCAAGTGATGATCCGCTATGAAGTGGCGGAGTCTCCTTCGAAGATGACGATGACCCTCCGTCCCTTCCTGGCCTTCCGCAACATACACGCCCTGACCAGGCAGAACGACCAGGCCGACACTTCCTGCAAGGAAATTGACGGGGGCGTCGCTTTCCGGCTCTATCCCGGTTTCCCGTATCTCAACCTGCAACTGAGTTCCGCCAGGGCTTCGTTCAAATACACGCCTTACTGGTACAAGGACGTCACCTATTCCGACGAATACCGCCGGGGATTCGACTGCATCGAGGACCTGTTCGTTCCGGGCGATTTCAGCATCGACCTCAAGAAGGGGGATGTGCTGGTCGTGGCGGCCGGTGTAGAGCCGGTGGCCCCCCGAAGCCTCAAATCCCGGTATGACGGCATTGTCGCCAGCCTGAAGCCTGCGGAGAATTTCCAGGACCTGCTGGTGGCCAATGCCGACCTGCTCAAGGAAAACCGGGGCGGGCACAAGCGCATCTGTGCCGGTTTCTCCTGGCTCGAAACGGGCCTGCTGCGCGAGACGGTGGTCTCCCTGCCCGGCCTGACCCTGTATGCGGACGGCAACTGCGACGAGTTTGAAGAGATTCTGGACAACCTGATTGCCGACGAGCAGGAGCGGCTGTTCCACCGTACAACGCAGGTGGAGGCGCCGCTGCGCATCACCGATGCCATTCAGCAGTATATCGCATTCGCGGGGGATGAGAAGCGGGTCTGGAAGAAATACGGTCCCACCCTCAAGGGCATCATCGAGAGTTATGCGCCCGGCGTCCGCAAGGAAGTCACCCTGCACCCCAACGGCCTGCTGTGGGCCCAGATGGACCGGGTGGCGCTCTCCTGGATGAACGCCTATGTGGATGGCTATCCCGTCACCGAAAGGGCCGGCTATCAGGTGGACACCAACGCCTGGTGGTACAACGCCCTGTGCTTCGCCCTCGAAATGGAAGGCAAGTACGGTCCGAAGAAAAACGCCTTCGTGGACAAGTGGTCCCGCATCCGCGATGCGGCCCGCGATAGTTTCCAGGCGCTCTTCTATGATGAGTCCAAGGGCTATCTGGCCGACTATGTGGACAATGCGGGCGGTCATTTCGAGGTCCGCCCCAACCAGCTGGTGGCCGCTTACATCCCCTATTCGCCCGTGGACGACGAGGTGATGAGCCGCATCGTCGCGACGGTCAAGAGCGAACTGCTGACCAAACGCGGCCTTCGCACCCTCTCTCCGCGCAATGTCAATTACCGGGGCGTTTACGAGGGCTCGCAGACCGAGCGCGACCTGGCCTACCACCAGGGATGCACCCGTCCGGAGTGGCTCGGAATGTATATTGACGTCAGCTTCCGGATGGTCGGCCCCGCCTTTGCCAAGCGGGCCGAGTATCTGCTGGAAGGCTTCTTTGAAGACATCAGCAAGCACGGCGTGGGCGCCTTCTCCGAGCTGTATGACGGAGACCCCCCGCACGAGCCGCACGGCGCCATTTCTTCCGCCTGCGCGACGGCCGCCCTGCTGTGGAGCGAGTATTTGATTGCAAAGAACAAATTGGAACTATAATAATATGAAGGTATTGATGTTCGGTTGGGAGTTTCCTCCCCATATCGCGGGCGGTCTCGGGACGGCCTGTTACGGTATGACGAAAGGCCTGGCAGCCAACGATGTCGAGGTCTTGTTCGTGATGCCTTCCGCCAGCGGTGACGAGGACCAGAGCGCGGTCCGCATCATCAACGCGAGCGACGTGGCCGTGGACGTGCCCGTTCATACCGTGGATGAGTTTCTCGGCAAGGTCCGTTTCGTCCACATCGGAACCAATATGATTCCCTATGTGTCCCCCGAAGATTTTTCCACCATCGTCGAGGAAGAACGCAGACGGCAGGTGGAAGATTTCCGTATCCAGTACGGGCAGAAATTCAAATTCTCCGGAAAATACGGGGCCAATCTGATGGAAGAGGTGGCCCGCTACGCGATGGTGGGCGCTACCATCGCGCTCCAGCACAAGGACGAGTTCGACGTGATTCACGCTCACGACTGGCTGACCTATCTGGCCGGCATCGCCGCCAAGCAGCTGACCGGCAAGCCCCTGGTCATCCACGTGCACGCGACGTCCTTCGACCGCAGCAGTGACGACAATATCGATACGCGTGTGTACGACTTGGAGAAGAAGGGAATGATGGCCGCCGACAAAATCATCGCCGTGAGCGACCTCACCCGCAATATCTGCATCAACAAGTACGGTGCCGACCCGGACAAGGTGGTCACCGTGCACAACGCCGTCGATTTCAGCGGACGCGAGAACATTCAGGTGGAGCGCGGTGTCAAGGACAAGGTCGTCACCTTCCTGGGCCGCGTTACCTATCAGAAGGGCCCCGAGTACTTCATTGAGGCGGCGGCCAAGATTCTCAAGCGCTGTGACAACGTGCGCTTCGTGATGGCCGGCAGCGGCGATATGCTCAACAAGTGCATCCGCCACGTCGCCCGTCTGGGCATTTCCGACCGTTTCCACTTCACCGGCTTCCTGCGCGGCACTGACGTGCAGAAGATGTTCGCCCTCTCCGACGTGTATGTGATGCCTTCCATCAGCGAGCCCTTCGGCATCTCCCCGCTGGAGGCGATGCAGACCTACGTCCCTTCCATCATCAGCAAGCAGTCCGGCTGCGCCGAGATTCTCGACTATGCCCTCAAGACCGACTTCTGGGATGTGGACGCGATGGCGGACGCCATCTACGGCCTGCTCAATTATCCCGCCCTGGCCCGCTTCGCCGCCGAGAAAGGGCACAAGGAGGTCAACGCCATCAAATGGGTCAATGCGGCGGCCAAGGTAAAACAAGTTTATCAGTCAGTTCTCTAATATGAAAAAGAGTCTTTGCCTTTATTTCCACGTGCATCAGCCGACCCGGCTGCGGTTGTTCAGATTTTTCGATATCGGAAAGAATTCGCACTATTACGATGATTTCACCAACCGGACCATCCTCAAACGGGTTGCCCAGAAGTGTTATCTTCCCGCCAACGCGCTGCTGCTGGACCTTATCAAGAAAAACAAGGGCCAGTTCAAAGTGGCCTTCAGCATCACCGGTTCGCTGATCGAGCAACTGGACCGCTATTGCCCCGAAGTGCTCGAAAGTTTCCGTCAGCTCGCGGATACGGGCTGTGTGGAATTCCTTTCCGAGACCTACTACCATTCGCTGGCTTCCCTTGCCCAGCCTGAGGATTTCCGTCATCAGGTCTCCAAGCACCGCAAGGCCATCGAGAAGTATTTCGGCGTCACGCCCGTGACCTTCCGCAATACCGAGCTGATCTACTCCGACAGCATCGGCGCGATGGTCAGCGAGATGGGTTACAAGACGATGATTACCGAGGGTGCCAAGCACATCCTGGGTTGGAAGAGCCCCAATTTCCTCTATACCTGCGCGATGGCTCCGGACCTGAAACTGCTGCTGAAGAACTCCAGCCTCAGCGACGACATCGCATTCCGTTTCTCCGACCGGGGCTGGTCCGAGTGGCCGCTGACGGCGGACAAATACCTGCTGTGGCTCAAAGATGCCGCCAAGAAGGACGACATCATCAATCTCTTTATGGATTACGAGACCTTCGGCGAGCATCAGAAGGCGTCCTGCGGCATCTTCGACTTCCTGGGAAGCCTGCCTGCCGCCGTGCTGGCCGACGGTACCTTTGAATTCGTCACCCCCGCCCAGGCTTCCGACAAGCATAAGGCGGTGGCCCCGCTGGATGTACCCGACGCCATTTCCTGGGCGGACGAGGAAAGGGACGTGACCGCCTGGCTCGGCAACGACCTGCAGAAGGATGCGTTCAACAAACTCTATTCCCTGAGTGAGAAATTGTCCCTGCTCAATGACGACGCGCTCTGGTCCGACTACGGTCACCTTCAGGAGAGCGACCACTTCTATTATATGTGTACGAAGTTCTTCTCCGACGGCGCCGTCCACAAGTATTTCAACCCTTACGACACGCCTTACGAGGCATTCATCAACTATATGAATGTCCTGAGCGACTTTATGATCCGGGTCGATGACGCGCTGGTCTCCGGCAATGTCAGCCGGGTCAACGAGAGTCCCGTGGCGCCGGTCCGTCTGGTCGCGCCGGTGAAGAAAGCCGCGGCGCCGGAAAAAGCTGCTCCGAAGAAGGCCGCAGCGCCGAAGAAAACGGCAAAAACAAGCATCAAAGTCAAGAAAAAGTAAAACAACCTATCAGTAATTACAATGGCATACAGAAGAATTGAAGTCAACCAGCCTTCCTGGAACACCGTTTTGGTCAGAAGGAAACTCAAAGGTGTATTAGCGGAGCTCGAAACCTTGTCCAAGAACCTGTGGTGGTGCTGGAATGACTCTGCGAGAGAATTGTTCGAATCCATCGACCCCGAAGCCTGGCAGGCTGCGGGCGAGAATCCCATCCTGATGCTGGACCGCATCAGCATACGCAAGTTCAAGGACCTTGAGCACGACAGCGATTTCCTCTCCCGTCTGCAGAAGGTGACGGCGGAGTTCAATGCCTATATGAAGCTCAAGGCCGAGCGCAAAGATCCCTCCGTCGCCTATTTCTGTATGGAATACGGCCTGGACACCTCCCTCAAGATTTATTCCGGCGGCCTGGGTATCCTCGCCGGCGACTACCTCAAGGAAACCAGCGATATGAATGTCAATCTGGTGGCCGTCGGCCTGCTGTACCGTTACGGCTATTTCACCCAGATGCTTTCCGCCTACGGCGACCAGGTTGCCAAGTATGACGCCCAGGATTTCCTCAAGACACCCGCCCAGCCCGTACTCGATGAGAACGGAAACTGGATGGCGGTGAACGTCGGTTTCCCCGGCCGTACCCTCCACGCCCGTGTCTGGAAGGTGGAAGTGGGCCGCACCGACCTCTATCTGATGGATACGGATTATGAGGAGAATCTCCCCGAAGACCGCAGCGTGACCCATCATCTCTACGGCGGCGACTGGGAAAACCGTCTCAAGCAGGAACTCCTGCTGGGTGTGGGCGGTATCCGCCTGCTGCGCAAGCTGGGCATCAATCCCCAGGTCTATCACTGCAACGAGGGACACGCCGCCTTCATCGGCCTGGAGCGTCTGAACGAGTATATCAACCAGAAGGGCCTGAGCTTTGAAGAGGCGCTGGAAGTGGTCCGCGCTTCCTCTCTCTTCACGACCCATACCCCGGTGCCCGCCGGCCACGACGCATTCGACGACGGCCTGCTCGGCAAGTATATCGGCCATTATCCCCAGCGCCTCAAGGTGGACTGGGCGACGATGATGAGCCTGGGCAAGGTCAACCCCTACGACAACGGAGAGAAGTTCTCGATGTCCATCCTGGCCGCCAACATTTCCCAGGAGGTCAACGGCGTCAGCTGGCTCCACGGCGAGGTGAGCAAGGAAATTTTCAACAAGATGTGGCCGGGCTACCTCAAGGACGAACTGCACGTCAGTTATGTGACCAACGGCGTCCATTATCCTACCTGGTGCGCCCCCGAGTGGAAGGTCGTGCACGAGAAAGTCTTCGGGGAGGATTTCAAGACCCATCACTACGACAAATCCTGCTTTGACGGCATCTATAAAGTTTCCGACGAGAAGGTCTGGGCCGTCAGGACCGCCCTCAAGACCAAGTTGGTCAACTTCATCAAGGAGCGTCTGAGCGACCCGGCCGCCGCCAGCCATTATTCTCCCCGTCAGGTCGTCACCATCAAGGAGACCCTGCGCGACGATGTGCTGACCATCGGCTTCGCCCGCCGTTTTGCGACGTATAAGCGTGCCCATCTGCTTTTCCGCGACCTGGACCGTCTGTCCGAGATTGTCAACACTCCCGAGCGTCCCGTCCAGTTCATCTTCGCCGGCAAGGCCCATCCCGCCGACAAGGCCGGCCAGGACCTGATCAAGCGGATCGTGGAAATTTCCAAGCAGGACCGTTTCATCGGCAAGATTATCTTCGTTCCCAACTACGATATCACCCTTGCCAAACTGCTCGTCCAGGGCGTTGACGTGTGGATGAACAACCCGACCCGTCCCCTCGAAGCTTCCGGAACTTCCGGCGAAAAGGCTTCGATGAACGGCGTGATGCACTTCTCCGTGCTTGACGGCTGGTGGGTCGAGGGCTACAAGCCGGGTGCCGGCTGGGCCCTTCCGATGGAACGCACCTACGACGACCAGAATTATCAGGACGAACTCGATGCGGCGACCATCTACGGCATCATCGAGAATGAGATTGCTCCGGCCTTCTACAATATCAGCAAGTCCACGGGACGCAGCGAGGAATGGATTGAATTCATTAAGAACACCATTGCCCAGGTGGCCTGCAACTTCACGACCAACCGGATGCTGACCGACTATGTCAACCAGTACTATCAGCCGCAGTCCGTCCGGACGGCCTCCCTTGTGGCGGACGGTTACGCAAAGGCACGTGAAATCGCTCATTGGAAGCAGGTGATGCGGATGAGCTGGCCGGGTATCGAACTGGTGTCCGTGACCCGTCCGGACAGCACCATCGACTGGTCTTCGACCAACGACGAAATCGTCACGGAAGTCGTTCTGGACTTGCGCAATGTCAATCCGGAAGACCTGGGTGTGGAGCTCCTGATGGCGACTGTCAATGAGAAGGGGGCGTATCGCATCGAGGAAAAATGCGAGCTGGAGGTGGTTGCCCGCGAAGGCGGACTGACCACGTACCGTGCCGCGATGGTTCCTGCGACCGCCGGCTTCTATCAGGTGGCGCTGCGGGCTTATGCCAAGAATCCGCTGTTGCCTCATCGTCAGGACTTTGAACTCGTCCGCTGGCTGTAGCTCCTTCTGATGGCAGGTACAGTTGCAGCGACTGGCTTTTTTGACGGTGTCCATCTCGGACACCGTCATCTTGTTCAGACCTTGACCGCCGAGGCCCGGCGTCGTTCCGCGCAGAGCCTTGTCGTCACATTCTGGCCGCATCCCCGTACCGTCCTCCAGAACGGGGCCCGTGAACTGCGGCTGCTGACCTCCCTCGACGAGAAGCGGGAACTGCTGCGCTCGCTCGGTGTAGATGAAGTGGAAGTGCTGGATTTCAGCCGGGAATTCAGTGCGCTTACGATGCGGGAGTATATCTCGCAGGTGCTGGTCGGACGCTTCGGGGCGCAGTGCCTCGTGCTGGGTTATGACAACCGGATGGGCAGCGACTGCCGCAGTACCGCAGAACTGGCTGCCGCAGCCCGGGACGCCGGCCTCGATGTCGTGCTGGCCGACCCCGTGTCCGTTCCGGTCCCGGTTCCCGCAGTCCGGACCGCTTCTTCTCCCGACGGAACATCTCCGGCGGCCATCAGTTCCACGCGCATCCGCACGGCGCTCGCGGAAGGCCGGGTCGAGGACGCCGCGGCGATGCTCGGACGGCCCTACTTCCTGCACGGGGTCGTCGTCGCCGGCAACCGCCTCGGCCGCACCATCGGCTTCCCGACGGCCAATATGCAGCTCTATGAGCCCCTGAAGGCCATCCCGTCTCCCGGCGTCTATGCCGTCCGGGTACGGACCCTCGGCCGTGACTGCATCGGGATGTGCAACATCGGCTACCGGCCCACTGTCGGCCCCGGCAACGCCCTCACCATCGAAACCCATATCCTGGATTTTGACGAAGACATCTACGGCCTCGACCTGCACCTGTCGTTTCTTTCCCGCATCCGTTCCGAGCGCAAGTTCGACTCCCTCCAGGCCCTTGCCGCCCAGCTCACCGCAGACCGCCTTGCCGTCAGAACGGGTAGCCGATGCCGAAGTTGACGCGCAGGCCGTCAAAGACGGACGGGATATTATAATAGGTGGTAATCGGCTGCGAGAAATCAGGCTTACCTTCCTTGGTGTACTTGTAGGTCTGGTACGGCGCGTGAATCCCGACGCCCAGGTCCAGACGGATAACCAATCCGTCCAAGTCCAGGCGGAGACCGGCGCCCGTACCCAGGGCGATTTGCTTCGCAATGTCCGGATTGTTCACGATGCCGTCCTGTAACTCTTCCTTTATCCCCATTTTCTCGATGTAATACGCATAGTCCGCAGGGCTGAGAATCTCGGAAAGGCTATACCAATTCCAAACATTGCCGGCATCCACGAAAGCGGCGCCGAAGATTTTCCAGAAGAGCGGGAACCGCAGTTCAAAGTTGGCTTCCAGCTTGATGTCGCCCGCGTGGAAAAAATTCTGGTTGTAGTTGAAACTGTGGAAATTTCCGGATCCGATGGCATACGGCTCGGCCGCCCGCAGGCTGTTCGGCCCGCCGGCATAGAAAGCCTCTGAAAGCGGTGCGCTGTCCGAGTTCCCGAGCGGCACGTTCGCCCCGGCAAACAGACGGGTCGCGATGCACACCTGTTCCGTCAGGTTGAACCGGTTGCAAAACTCCGCCGTCAACTTGACGAACTGGTTGAAAGGGAGTCCGAACAGGGATTTCTCCCGCTCATTCCACTTGCGCCCGAATGCACAGTATGCCGCATTGAGCAGGTTGCCGGACTCTTTGACCTCCACATCGACCATCGTGTTGACCGGCCTCTTCGAACGGTAATCGCTGTACGTGATGCCATAACCGACGGAAGGAACGAACTCGTTGCCCGCGAGCATCCTGATGAGTTCCGGAAAATTCGTCGTCTTGTCCAACCCGTCCGACTCGAGCCTGGTCCGGACCAAGGAAAGGGAAAATGGCGTAAAGACGTGGGTGACATAGCGGGAAGGACGGATGATGTACGAAAATGCACCGGTAAACTTGTGGACATTGCATCCGCCGGCTATGTTCTCGTACTTGTAACCGAGCCGGTAACGCGTGTCTCCGTCAGGAATGTTGTCTCCCGCCCAATGCAGATAGGGGAAGGTGAGGGAGGCATCCAGGCCGAACTTGTAGGTGTCGTTTCTCTTGGGGTCGCCCGGGTGTCGGTCGCGCAGCGCCCAATAGTAGGCCCCGTGCCCCTTGATGGCGAAGGTCTCATCGCGCCCCAGCAGGTTCCGAATCGACTGGGAAAGCGTGAGGTTCGGACCGATGCTGTTGTTGGAGCGGTAGGTGATGTCCGCATCCGCCGTGAAATTGTACGTGCGCGTAATCGTATCCCCCCGGGAGGCCAGGAAACGCTCCCGCTTCCACTTTTTGGAGGCTCCTACGCCGATGCCCGACTTGTACAGTTCGCCCTCGAAGATATTGTCATAATCCCGTTGGGAGAAAAGACGCAGAAAGACATCGCCGGAACGGGTCAGTTTGTAGGAGGCGGAAATGTGGCTGAGCAGACCGTTGGCCTTGTTGACCTCCGGGCTGTCGGAGATGGTGGAGCCTGCCGTGAGGCGCAGCTTGTCGCCAAACAGGGACTTGCTGATGGCGATGTTCATATCATTGGTCTTGCCGGATGCGTGTACCTTTTGGCCGCTGCTGATGTCGATGTCTATGACCTTCCCCATCTTGGAATTGGCCATAGCGGCGTTGAGCCGGCTCTTGAGGATGCTGGACAAGGCATATCCGTCCTTTTGCGCGGCCACGTTGCTTTCGCCCATATACATTCCCGTGGCCAGCAGGGTCGCCGCGATGCCTTCGCGCGTGTCTTTATCCATCGAGGTGAGTTCGCGCGTGATGGTCTCGTCGTCCGGCGCTTCGAGGAAGAATCCGATGCTCTTCAGACCCAGCGAATCCAGCGAACCTCCGATGCGCACGCCCGTGTCGAAGACCACGCGGCGGGTCTCTTCGCCCTCCGACTGCACGTCCGTCTTCACTTCCTGCGAGGCGGAAATGTTCAGCTTCGTCTTGTTCAGGGGGCCGTGGAAGGTGATGTTGCTTGCCGAATCCACCTGGAAGGGCATCATCGGGTACATCTTGGGCGAATAGCGGACCTCTCCTTCGTCCACGTGGATGATTCCGTCCAGTTGAAGCGCTCCGTCAGCGGTGCCGTACTGCACGTTGACCGTACCGTGCGGTTTCACCTGCGCCAGATTTTTCTCGTCGATGGGATAGGTGATGTCCGTCGTCGGCAGGAGCGTGACGTCCACGTCTGCGAGAATATTGTCCGTCGGCCCGCTTACCCGTCCGCGGATATCGGTTTCCAAGTTGCCATAGACCGGGAGAGGGCCGTCCCGCTCAAGTCTTACCGGCGCGAAATGGTCGGCCGCCAAATCCACGTCGAGGCGCATCTTGCTGATGTCCAATCCGCCGTTGAGCGCCAGATAGGTACTGTCGATGCCGTAGATGCGGAAATCGCGGAAGTCCACCTGGTTGTGATTCATCGTAATCGGTGTTTCTCCCAGCGCCAGCTTGATATCGTAAGGCTTGTAGGTCGCGCTGACATCCAGAGGCAGCACTTCGGCCGAGATGTCCATTTTCGCCGGCAGGCCGTCTGCGCTGGCCTTCGCCCGGACAAAGCCGCCCAGGTCGATGTCGTCGATTTGGATAATGCTTTTGACCAGTTCCAGCGGGATGTCGTTCAGGCGCACATCGGTCCGGACGGCGTGTTCATACGTCCGGGAGGGCGTGACCCGGATGTCCGCCGTGCGGTTCCCGAGGTTCACTCCGCCATATTCAAGCTGGTCCAACACAATCTGTCCCGCCCCGTTCAATTCGCTTCCGTCCCGTTCCAACTTGAAATCCAGCGAGGCATTGGTACTGAGATTCTGAACGCTCATTACGCCGTCGGCAATGTCAGCGCGGGCCGTGAGCGAGGCGTCGGTCCTGCCCTCCGTCAGGCTGAGCCGCAGCGCCGCGGAAGCCGCCGGCAGACGCAGGGCCGCGCTGTCATCCGGGGATACTACGCCCGGGATGGATGCATCCAGGGCCAGGTCGGAACGGCGGGCGTCGGAGCGGAACGAAAGCGCCACTGCGCGGATATCCAGGCCCATCCGTTCGATGAGGGGTTGGACGGGACTGCCTTTCGTCAGCCGTATGTCCGCACGCAGCTCCGGCAGCAGATGCTTGAGCGTGTCCAGCAGGGTCAGGTCCCGCAGCGAGGTGAGGGATTTGAGCGTCGTCGAGTCCGCGGCGAAATGCAGCAGCGGCTGGACTTTTTCCACCAGCCGGAGTACGTGCATCGGGCTTTCCGCCTTGACGGCCAGTCCCGCCGTCGTCAGATTCAAAGACGTGGCGCTATCCGTGGCGAAATCCAGTTGGAGCCGGTCGATGTCAAAATCCTCGCCCGCCAGATGTGCGTCCACGTTCTCCATCTGCGAATGGTAATCCACGCCCATCCGTTCCGGCGCCATAAAATCCGATACCCGCAGCCGGTGATGCGTTGACGCCTTCAGCCGCAGGGAGCTGTCCTGTATCGCAACGGGGAGAAAGAGGGTCCCGTTCACGCTCTGCCGGCTCAGGGAGGCGTCGAGCGCCAGGCCGGACCCGTCCAGCGGGCCATAGACACAGTCCGTCAGATGCATCGACAACTGCGATTCCATCGCGGGGGAACGGGGATTGATTCCTGTGCCCTGCGCGTGGAGCCGTCCTGTCACTTTCAACGGCTGTCCCCCTTTGAGGAACGAGCTGGCGTCCACCTGCCCGACCGTCATCTGCACATCATAACTCTCCTCGTCGATATCATAATATCCGCTCAGGTCTGCCTGGCTGCCGCGATAATCCGCCTTGCCCGTCACGTCCACCCGCATCGTCTCCAGATTCAGCGTCGAATTTTCCAGATCCGCCTTCGCTCCGAATGTCTCGGAACGGGCATACAGCCGTTTCGATTCAATGAGCCCGGTGTTCAAGTCCACCCTGGCATCGCCGCGAATGGCGTCGAACGGAAGATACAGCGAACGGAGCGTGAGCGAAGCGCCCCCGATATCCAGCCGGCGGGCGTGGTAGCAGTTCCCGCCGACATCCACCAGCACATCCGTGGCGAGGGAGCCGGCCAGGATATGCAGCCCCAACGGGTTGAGCACAAAATGCACGTTGCTGAGTTCGGCGTCGGGAATGTCGAAGGCCATCGGAACGGTTTTTTTGGCCACCGTATCCGCCGTCGTGTCCGGGGGATTGTCACGAAGGTCGATGCCTACATATACATCCGCCAGTCTCAGGCCCTGCAGCGGGTACTTCCCCTGCGCGATGTTGAGGCCCGGGCTCCGGGCTTGCAGCTGCTTCAAAATGACGTTGACGCCCACCGCACTGATGAGCGGACCGGAGTGGAAAGTCGTCCGGTCCAGCCGCAGGCGCTCCACCTCTATCGTGCGGTCCGTCAGGTTTTTGTCCTCCCCCTTCTGCAGCCGGCCCAACAAACGCAGGCGATGCACGTAAACCAGCGTATCCATCCCCCGGTGGCCGATGTAAAGACTGTCTATTTCAATGTGCAGCGGCAGGTCGCTTTTGCCTTGGAAGGCGCGGAAGAGCCTCGCAGGAGACTGGTGGAAGGGAGACAGGTAGAGCCTTTCCAAATCGACGTCGAGGTCGGTCCTCCGGTTGATTTCAGCCACGCAGGTCCGCAGGACGGCCGTACGGGCTCCGGGCGTCACCAAAACCACCGTCGCCGCAGTCAGCAGCAACAGGGCCGTCCCGAGGACGGCAACTGCAAGCAGGCAGGGTATTTTCCAGATCAGACTTTTTCGACTCACGCCTTGTCTCCCGATACGCCCGATGGTTTCAATCCAACATCTTATGCAAAGGTACTTCAAAATCTTGCCCGTTCCAAAAAAAATGCGTATATTTGCAGCCCCAAAATAGGGGAAAAGAAACATAAATTATTTATTAACAATTATTTATGCCTACAATTCAACAATTAGTTCGCAAAGGCCGCGAGGTGATCGAAGTCAAAAGTAAATCTCGCGCGCTGGATTCTTGCCCTCAGAGAAGGGGTGTTTGCGTCCGTGTGTACACCACCACGCCGAAGAAACCTAATTCGGCTATGCGTAAGGTGGCCCGTGTGCGTCTCACCAATTCGAAAGAGGTCAATGCGTACATCCCCGGAGAAGGTCACAACCTCCAGGAGCACTCCATCGTGCTCGTTCGCGGCGGTCGTGTCAAGGATCTCCCCGGTGTACGTTACCACATCCTTAGAGGA
>CADBLM010000044.1 GCA_902795445.1 uncultured Bacteroidia bacterium | reverse complement strand
TTTTTTTACGACAGGGTTGTCTGATTGCAGGCGACCCTGTCGTTTTTTTATATATTTTAGACGCAAATTTACTATATTTGTAAGTTGGAACAGATGGTTATGACCCCTGAAACTTTATCCGGATTGATTGCGCAGCTGGCTGTGGAAAACGGCCGGGTGATGCTCCCGCAAATGGGGGCATTTGTCGTTGAGACAGCGCCGGCAAGCTTTTCAGACAAGGGTTTTACGCTTCATCCGCCATACCGGAAATTGATTTTTCGCGAAAGTCAGGGAGACGGAACGTTGCTGTATGACGCCCTGTCCCGTCAGGAACGGATTTCTTTGATGCAGGCGCAGGCGGAAGTGGCGGCGCAGGTGCGTCATATCATCGAAGAACTCGATGAAGATGGGCAGGCCGAATTGCCCGCGTTGGGGAAATTCAAAAAAACACTGTCCGGTACGATTCTCTTTGTCGCAGATGAGGATTTGGACGTATCCGGAGAATTGATGGCCTTGGATGCCGTGTCCCTCAAGACGCAGGTGAAACCCGGACCGCTTTCAGAGCGGGAAACCCCGTCCGGATGGGAGCCCGAGCCTGTGCCTGAACCCGACGTAGATTCAGAGCCCGAGATAGAGCTGGAACCGGTATCCGTTTCCGAGAACGAATCCGGTGAGGTCCCTGATCCTGCCTCCGAAGAGGATTCCCGCCGCAGAATGTCTCCGGCCGGAATTCTCGCCATTTGCCTGGCGGCTTTGTGCCTGCTGGCCGTTATGCTCTTTTACCTGGGTGTCTTCTTCTTCCCCGATGTTCTTGACAACTTGCTTTATTCCGAAGAGGAACTGGATTTGTTGAGTTTTTTTGGATTATGATATTGAAGGATAACAAAGTAGTGGACGAGATGTTTGCTCCGTCCTTTTCTACCGATGCACACAATGTATTGACTCCCGCGTATTTTATGCAGATTCTCGAAGACCGGGGCAGCAAGCACGCGGAGTGGTTTGGAATGGGGTATGAGGTCTTGTTGAAATCCCATCTGGTCTGGGTGGTTTCCCGCCTGCACCTTCATTTCGTCCATCCCATCAAGTGGGGAGACGAATTTGTTTTCTCTACCTGGCATATGGGGCAGGAGGATGGCCTGTTTTTCCGTCGTGAGGCACAAATGGCAGCCCTTGACGGCACTCCGCTGATTCTGGCGACGACCGGTTGGCTGCTGTTCGACATTGAAAAACGTACGATGGTCCGACATTGCGATTTTGCTGCCGGCCCTGATACCTATTGCCTGGAAAAGGCCATTGAGGAACCGGCCCCCAAGCTGCGCGTCCCTTCCGGAGTCGAAATGGCTCTGTCCTATGTCCACGACGTGCGTTACAGCGACCTGGACCGCAATTTCCACGTCAACAATACGCGCTACGCCAGCCTGGCGATGGATGCGCTGCCTGATGAGGTCCGTACGGAAAACGGCATCCGCGATTTCTATATCAATTTCGTCCACGAGGCCCGTCCCCATCAGCAGATTCAGATTTATATCGGGGAACAGCCCGACCCGGAAGATGCTTCCCGCATCTTCTATATAGAAGGCAAGGTGGAGGGGCGGACTTCTTTTATCGTCAAGGTCGTTATATGATTTCGCTGATTTATCCGGAAGGGGATTATGCCCCGGTCATTCCCGCACGCAAGGCGGAAGATGTCAAGGCGATGTTTGACCGGGAAAAATCAAATGTCCCGGCATCGTCCAGAAACAGAGGACAGCTCCCGGGTACAGAATGGCTGCCGGTCATCCAGGACGACGGCCAGGTAATCGGAATGGCAACCCGTGATTATTGTCACGGAGGGGCCGGGCTCCTGCATCCGGTGGTGCATCTGCATATCCTCGACCGCAACGGGCGCATCTACCTGCAAAAACGTTCGATGAGCAAGCGCTGTCAGCCCGGACGCTGGGATACCGCCGTCGGAGGCCACGTGGATTATGGGGAGACGGTGATGGAGGCGCTGATGCGCGAGACACGCGAGGAATTGTCCTTCACGCGCTTCAATCCCATCGCCATCAAAAATTATATTTTCGAGTCCGGCAGTGACCGGGAGATGGTTTTTGTCTTTGCGGCCGTCGGAAATTCCTTCCAATTGACGCCCAATCCCGAAGAAATCGACGAGGGGCGATTCTGGACCGCGGAGGAAATCGATGAGGCGACGGGAAAAGGAATCCTGACCCCCAATTTTGAAATGGAATTCGCTTCCATCCGCAAAAAACTTTTCGCCCTGCTGTGATGAAGATTCTGACCGAAAATGCCCGTTACGCGCTCGTAGAGTTGCCTTCTTTGCGTCTGATGCCGGCCGACCGGCTCCTGCTGCTCTCCCGCATTGAAGCACCGCTGCTTTTTCTCTGCGAAGAATCGGCCGCCGGAGATTTCAGGCCGGAACCCTGGCTGAAACTGGCGGAGGGGGCCCGGGCCGAACTGATTTACAGCGCCTATACCGACAATGGCCGTCCGCATCCTTTGATTGAAGTGCAGGGCCATCCCTTCCGGGATGATTTCGACTTCGGCAAGTTGCTGCTTGTGCGGAAAAGCCTTGTGCGGCGAGCCTGTGCGACCTGTTCCAATGCCGGGCTTCAGTGGGCTGCGCTTTATCATCTCAAACTCTGCTGCTGCGAATTCCTCTATGTCAATACGCCGCTGTACGCAGCCTCGGACAATGACCTGCGCAAGAGCGGGGAAAAGCAGTTTGATTATGTCAATCCGGCCCAGCGTGAGGTCCAGGTGGAGATGGAGCAGGTCTTTACCGATTTTCTCCGACGGGAAAATGCGCTGGTCCTTCCCCGTCACCGTATAGCCCTGCCGGAAGCACCGGTAGAGTCTCTGTCGCAAATCTCTTCGCAGGCAGCCCGGTCGGGCCGTCCGCTCGCTTCGGTCGTCATCCCGGTCCGCAATCGCGCGAAGACCATTGCCGATGCCGTGGAGAGCGCCCTGTCCCAGCAGGCTCCTTTCCCTTATAATGTCATCGTGGTGGACAATCACTCCACGGACGGGACGACGGAAATCTTGCGGACCCGTGCGGCCGTTTCACCGAACCTTGTCCATCTCATCCCGTCGCGCACGGACCTCGGCATCGGCGGCTGCTGGAACGAGGCGGTGCAGCATAAGGACTGCGGGGATTATGTCGTCCAACTGGACAGCGACGATGTCTATGCGGGCCCCGATACCCTGGTCAGAATGGTGGACGCCTTCCGGAAACGGGGCGCCGCGATGGTCATCGGCTCCTATCAGATGACGGATTTCCAACTCCGGCCCCTGCCGCCCGGCATTATCGACCACCGGGAATGGACCGATGAAAACGGCCCGAACAACGCCCTGCGTATCAACGGGCTGGGGGCGCCGAGGGCCTTCCGCCGGGAAGTCCTGCTGGAGCATCCTTTCCCCAATGTCAGTTATGGCGAGGACTATGCTGCCGGTCTGGTTCTGAGCGAAAAATACCTGCTCGAACGGGTCTGGGAGCCGGTCTATTGCTGCCGGCGCTGGGAAGGAAATTCCGATGCGGCCCTCAGCCAGGAGAAAATCAATGCCAATAACCGCTACAAAGATGCGCTTCGCTGGCAGGCTTTCCGGCGCAGGCAGGCTCAAGCGCAGGACTCCGGCAAATAGAAAGTAAGGACGGACGATGAATATACTGGACGATTTCATACAGCGGCAGCGGGCCCTGTGGCCGATGGCCGACAAGAATTTTTCCGCGCTGGAGCGGGTGCGGACCAAAACGCTGCATCTGGGGGATTTCGAGGTGCGCGTCCAGTTCAATCCCGACCGCATCATCTCCTCCAATGCGAAGACGGACAAGGCTTCCGTCAGCAAGCGTCCCTGTTTCCTCTGCCCGGAACATCGTTTCCCCGAGCAGATTTTCCTGCCGGTCATCACGCCCGATGCCCATACCTATGACATCCTGCTCAATCCCTTTCCGATTTTCCCCCGGCATCTGGTCATCGCCCTGTCGGAGCACAGCGACCAGGGGATTGCGGGCCGTCTGAAAGACCTTTTGTTCCTGGCCCGTTTCTTCGACGGCTATACCTTCTTTTACAACGGACCGTCCAGCGGCGCTTCCGCCCCCGACCATCATCATTTCCAGGCGGCCCCGCAGGACCTGATGCCCATTGAAAAACTCATCAAAGCGCGGCAGGGCAGGTGGGAAGAACTCGCTCGCAGAGGCGACGCCCGTCTGTACCTTCACCGGGGCTTTTACAGAGGTGTTTTCATCATCAATTCCGGGACCGAAGACGAGGCCGCCGCCCTTTTCGACGGCCTGATGGCCCGGCTCCCGATGGAGAAAGGGGAGGGCGAGCCCAGGGTCAACCTCGTCGCCTTCCGCGAAGGCGAAGGCGTCACCCTGGTCGTCATCGCCCGCCGCTGCCACCGTTCCCATCATTTCTATTCGACGGGGGCGGACCATCTGCTGATGAGTCCGGGCTGCGCCGATATGGCCGGCTGTTTCGTGACGCCGATGCCGGAGGACTTCGACAAACTCGACGATGCCCTGCTGGCGGAAATGGTGGATGAAATCACCCTCCCGGCAGCCTTGGAGCAAGATATTGTGCGGTCCTATGCCCGGGAGAAGGAAATCCTGCGCGTCGGCATCCTGACCGCCCCCGTCATCCGTTTCGAACTGCCCGACGGACGCATCCGGACGGCGACGCTGCGCGACGGACAGGTCGCGTGCGACGGCCGGCTTTCGCCCTCCCTGCTCTTCGAAGCGCCCGACCGGCGCGAAGACGGTTTCCTGCCGCCGTTCTTCCAATTGCACGACGTGGTCATCGGCATCGGTTTCCACTGGGAGCAAAAGGAGACGCAGTGCTTCGCCGGAAGCCTCGAAATCATCGTGGAGGGAGACGCGCTGACCGCTGTCAACCGCATACCCGTGGAAGATTATCTGCTCAGCGTCATTTCTTCCGAAATGTCGGCGGCCGCTCCGCTGGAATTTCTCAAGGCGCACGCGGTCATTTCCCGCAGTTGGGTGCTCAATGTCAAACAGGGCCGGACCTCGCAGGGCTGCGAGCGCTGGCGGGCGGACCTGCCCTGGGAAAAGGATTATGAAAAATGGTACGGCGGGGGCTCGCACCGGCTCTATGATGTCTGCGCCGACGACCATTGCCAGCGTTATCAGGGCCTGACGCGCTCCGGTGCCGCATTGACGGCTGCTTCCGTCTCGGCCATCGCGGAAAATGTCCGCCGTGCCGTCCGGGAAACGGCCGGACAGGTACTGACCTTCCGGGGCGAAATCTGCGACGCCCGTTTCTACAAATGCTGCGGCGGACGCACGGAAGTATTTTCCACGGCCTGGGAGGATGAAGACAAGCCCTACCTGCTCTCGAAGGAGGACCCCTATTGCCGCGAAGCCTCTCCCGCCGTGCTTTCGCAGGTGCTCAACGACTATGACGAAGCCACACGCGACTGGTATGACTGGGAGGAGGTCTGTCCGAGAGACGAACTTTCCCGCCGGATTTGCGAGAAATCCGGTTTCGACATCGGCACGCTCCAGACCATCCGGTTGCTGGAAAAAGGGGAGTCCGGACGCTGGAAGCGCATCGCGCTCTGCGGCGACCGGATGAGCCTCATCGTGGGCAAGGAACTGGAAATCCGCCGTCTGCTTTCGACGAGCCACCTCAAAAGTTCGGCTTTCACGCTGGAATATCTGGACGGGCAGGGCCGGAGTATGGCGCTTCAGACAACGGAGGACGGCCGTTTGCTCACGCCCTGGGCTTCCCTGCGCCTGAAAGGGAAAGGCTGGGGACACGGCGTCGGATTGTGCCAGATCGGTGCGGCCGTGATGGCCGGCAAGGGTTTCGGTTACCGGCAGATTCTTGATTTTTATTATCCCGGCAGCGAATTGAAATAGATGAAAAACCTTCCTCACAGCCTTCCGCAGCGTGCCCCCGGCCGGTCCGCCGGTCCCTGGGCCTGGGTCCCCACCCTGTATTTTGCCGAAGGCATCCCCTACATCATCGTCAACACCATTTCCGTCATCCTCTTCAAGAAAATGGGACTCGGCAATGCCGATGTGGCGCTCTATACCAGCCTGCTCTATCTGCCCTGGGTCATCAAGCCCCTGTGGAGCCCGCTCGTGGACATCCTGCGGACCAAACGCTGGTGGATCCTGGCGATGCAGGCGCTGATGGCGCTGGCCTTTGCCCTGACGGCCTTCAGCCTGCCCCGCCGGACCGGAGCCGAAATCTCGCCTTTTGTCTGGACCCTCGTCCTCTTTTACTTGAGCGCCCTGGCATCCGCCACGCACGACATCGCGGCGGACGGCTATTATATGCTCGCCCTCGATACGCACGGCCAGTCGGTCTTCGTCGGCATCCGCAGCACCTTCTACCGCATCGCCACCGTCTTCGGCAACGGACTCATCGTCCTGCTGGCCGGCTGGCTGGAACTGCGCACCGGGGATGTGCCGACGGCCTGGCGGATGACGATGCTGCTTTGCGCGGGTTTGCTGGCCCTGCTGTCGCTGTGGCACCTCTTCGCCCTGCCTCGGGTGGAAACTCCCGCCGGAGAACCGGAATCCTCCGCCGGAAATCCGTCTTCTCCGGAGGCGCGTCCGCGTCAGTCTTTTCGTCAGACCCTGCGCGATTTCCTGAAGACCTTCGGCCTTTTCTTCAGCAAGCCCGGTATCGGTATCGCCCTGGCTTTTATGTTGCTGTACCGTCTTCCGGAAGCCTTTTCCGTCAAGATGCTCTCGCCCTTTATGCTGGACGGCACCGAGAGCGGCGGGCTCGGACTGACGACGGCCGATGTCGGACTGCTCTATGGTACGGTCGGCGTGATAGCCCTGACGCTCGGCGGCATCCTGGGCGGTCTGGCTTGCGGGCGCTGGGGACTGCGGCGGATGCTCTGGCCGATGGCCCTGAGCCTGGCCCTGCCTTGCGGCGTGTATCTGTATATGGCCGTTTTTCAACCGGCATCGCTATGGCTTGTCGGGGCGCTGATTGCCTTGGACCAATTGGGCTACGGCTTCGGCTTTACGGCCTATATGCTCTATCTCATCTGGTTTTCGCAAGGGGCGTTCAAGACTTCCCACTATGCCCTGTGTACCGGCTTTATGGCGCTCAGTATGATGCTGCCCGGTATGGTGGCCGGATGGATGCAGGAGTCCCTGGGCTATGTCCTCTTTTTTGTCATCGTGATGATTTGCTGCCTCGCGACGGTCGGCGTGACTTTTGCAGCGCGCAGGCGGATCGAACCCTCCTTCGGGATGAAAAATACGGAAGTGCAATGAAAAACAGATTTTCTCTTTTCTGCTGCCTGCTGACGCTGCTGGCCGCACAGGCGGCGGGCGCCGTCGTCAAGCCCGGCATCGAGGTGCTGCGCGAGCGGAATTTCGATATCCTTCAAGGCAAGCGCGTGGGGCTGGTGACCAATCCCAGCGGCGTGGACCGTAACCTGGTCTCCACCATCGATATCCTCCGGAAGGCGCCCGGCGTCCGTCTTGTGGCCCTTTACGGCCCGGAACACGGCGTGCGGGGCGACATCTGGGCCGGCGGGAAAGTCGAGGATGCCGTGGACGCCCGGACGGGGCTGCCGGTGTTTTCGCTGTACGGTGCGACGCGCAATCCCACGCCCGAGATGCTGAAGGGCATCGATGTGATGGTCTATGACATCCAGGATGTCGGCACCCGTTCCTATACCTTCATCAGCACGCTCGGCCTGGTGATGCGGGCTTGCGGCCAGCTGGGCATTCCGGTCGTCGTGCTGGACCGCCCCAATCCCCTCGGCGGCCTCAAGGTGGAGGGCTGTCTGGTCGAACAGCCGTATTTTTCTTTTGTCAGTCAATATGAAATCCCTTATCTTTACGGCCTGACCGTCGGCGAACTGGCGACGATGATCAACGAGGAGGGGATGAACCGGGACCAGAAGGGGGACAAACCCCACGTGAAATGTTCCCTGACGGTCGTTCCGATGGAAGGCTGGACGCGGGATATGCTCTATGCCGACACGAAGTTGCCCTGGGTGCTGCCTTCCCCCAATATCCCTACGGCGGAGGCGGCCAAAAACTATCCGGCCAGCGGCCTCTGCGGAGAGTTGTACGGTTTCGTCCAGGTGGGCATCGGCTACACCCTGCCTTTCGGCGTCTTTGCCGCGGAGTGGATTGACGCCGACCGCCTCAAGGAGCGGCTGGATTCGTATGACCTGCCCGGAACGGCCTTCCGCACCATCCAGTACAAGCCCTTGAGCGGTGCCTTCGCCGGCAAACTCATATACGGCGTCCAATTTTTCTTTACGGATTACGAGCAGGCCTGCGTGACGCTCACCCAGTTCTATGTGATGCAGGCGCTCGCCGAACTCTATCCCGACAACAAGGCGCTCAATCCCTCCCGCAAGGTCGGACTCTTCGACAAATGCTGCGGCACGGACAAGGTACGCACCCTCTTCGCCCGCCGGCACAAAGTGGCCGACATCACGATGCTGTGGATGAGCGGGACGGACTCCTTCCGCAAGGCCTCCTCGAAGTACTGGTTGTACTGACAGGCGCAACGGCGGACGGTCTCCGCTGTCGCAGGAATCCTCATTCCCGCCGGGTAGCTACCTGTAATCCTTGGGAGCCATCCCGGTATGTGACAGGAAGAATTTGTAGAAGAGGCTCTGGCTGTTGAAGTTGAGGGCATAGGCTATTTCCTTTATGCTCATGCCGGAGTATCTGAGGAGGTTCTTCGCTTCCAGAATCACAAAGGAATCTATCCAGTCCGGTGCAGAGCGTCCGGACACTTTTTTTATCACCCTCGACAGATACTTGGGTGTGAGGTTGAGTCTGTCGGCATAAAACGCAACTCCTCTCTCTTTCAGGTGGTACTCCGTGACAAGGGTTATGAAGGATTCGTAAAGGAGTTCCTGTCTGCTTGCCGGCCCCCGTTCGCTGTCTTGGAGCATAACTTCTCCGGAAACCAGGTTCGCAAAGGATGACAGAAGCGGGACCAGTATGTCTTCCTTATGCTCACGCGAAGAACTCATTACTCTCTTCGCTATGTGGAAGTAGTCCTCGGCCAGGGCGTAATTGTCCTCGGAGAACGCTATACAGGGATTCCGGAGTATGGATGGTTGCAGTTTTCCCAGGATTTCCCCGGAGACCATAAGGAAATAGATCTCAGAGCCCGCCACCTTGGCCTCCTCATAGTCCGATATGCGGATAATACTGCCTGGAAACGTGACAAGGAGGGTTCTCTCCCCGACATCAAGGCTTCCAAGGTTGAACTCCAGGCGTATGTGTCCTTTCCGGAGGAAAAAGAACACATAGCAGCCCAGCCTTATCGGGTAATGGAGGACATCAAGTATGCTTTGTTCTTTCTTGACGCGGTCTCCGTGCGCCTCACCAAGGACAATGTCCGTTCCAAGGACATATTCATTCACCACCCCCGTAAGGGAGAGGATGCGCGAAATGTTGAAGTCAAGCAGTTTCTCATTCATGCTGTAAAAGTAGTGAAATTCGACCAAAATACCAAAACTGACACCTTTTTGGTGCATAATAGGGGAGAATAAGGCAACCTTTTTGCTTGTCCTTATGCCAAAAGGTTAAGAAAATGAAAAGGATTTACATACTTTTTGCTGCGCTGCTTGTACCAGCTGCGGCGTGGGCCCAGGGACAGCGTACCCTGACGCTTGATGACTGCCGTCGCATGGCAGTTGAAAACAGCCGGCGGATAGACGTGGAAAAAGCCGCCGTGGAGATGGCCGGTTATGACAAAAAGACGGCTGTTGCATACTTCTTCCCCAAGATTTCGGCCGTTGGAGGATATGTTTACAACAACAGGGACATAGCCCTTGTAAGCAAGGAGCAGTCTGAACGCATCCGCAATATGGGCACCACATTGGACAACAAGATATGGGCCAGTGCAGAAATGGATGCCTCAGAACGCGGAAAGGCCATCCTGGAGACTGTCAGAAGCTCTGGCATCATGCCGGACATCGCAACCCCGGTCAATGCGATCGGCCAGGAAATTGACGCAGCCCTCCATCCGGACCTTCACAATATAATGGGAGGTTCAATTGTGGTTGAGCAGCCCGTTTTTGCCGGAGGAAAGATCGTGAACAGCGCCATAATGGCATCCAAGGCTCAGGAACTTGCCGAGAGCAAACTGGAGACCAGCCGCAGTGAAATAGTGACCGATGTAGACCACGCCTACTGGCAGATTGTCTCCATCTCCAACAAGAAGAAACTTGCCCAAAGTTACTCCGGACTCCTTCACAAGAGGGAAGATGACGTAAAGCGTACCGTAGATGCCGGTGTGGGCACCCAGTCAGATGTCTTGCAGGTTAAGGTCAAAGTGAACGAGGCGGACCTCCTCCTTACCAAGGCCACCAGCGGGCTGGTCCTTTCCAAGATGCTGTTGTGCCAGAAGACGGGCCTTCCGCTTGACACTGACATTGTCCTGGCCGACGAAACCTTGGACGAAGTCCCGGATCCCGGGGCGGCTTCCATAAGGAGTATGGAAGATGTTTTTGAGTCCCGCCCGGAACTGAGGAGCCTGGACCTTGCAGCCCAGATATATGACAGGAAAGTAAAGATTGCAGTGGCAGACATGCTCCCTACCGTTGCCATCTTCGGGGCCTGCACGGCCACGAACCCTAATATGTACGACGGCTTCCAGAACAACTTCCGAGGCTGCACGTTCAGCGCCGGAGTAATGGTGAAGGTGCCGATCTGTCATGGCGGTGAAGGCATTTGGAAAGTGAAGAAGGCAAAGGCCGAGGCGAGGCAGTATCATGACCGTCTTGAAGAAACACGGGAACTTGTCACCCTGCAGGTTGCCCGTCAGCGGGTAATCGTGGAAGAAGCCAGGGAGAAACTCCGGATGGCAAGGAGCGCAGTGGACGTTGCCGAAGAAAACCTCAGGAGCGCCAATTTGGGTTATGAGGCGGGGGTGGTGACTACTTCCACGGTGCTTGGCGCACACACGGCGTGGCTCGGTGCAAACAGCGACTGGATTGACGCAGGGACGGAACTCCAGATTGCAATGTCGGAACTCAGAAAAGCAGAAGGATATAAAACACAGGTATATTGAATATGAAACAGGAAAAGAATAACTACAACATCCTGATTGGTGTTGCGGCGCTTGTGTGCATCGTGCTCACGGTGTCGGCAGTGGGTTACATAGTATCAAGGCCCAAGCCCTATGTGATACAGGGAGAGGCCGAGGCCACCGAGTATCGCGTGTCAGGCAAAGTCCCCGGACGAATAGAGGAATTCCGTGCCCGGGAAGGGCAGCAGGTTCACAAGGGAGACACCCTGGTCATTATAGATTCCCCGGAAATCCGTTCAAAGATGGCCGAAGCGGCAGCGGCAAAAGCCGCTGCGACCGCACAGAAGGACAAGGCCTACAACGGAGCCCGCAGCGAGCAGATCACAGGTGCCTATGAGATGTATCAGAAAGCCAAGGTGGGCGAAGATGTAATGAAAAAATCTTACGCCAGGATAAAGAACCTCCACGACCAGAAGGTGGTTTCCGACCAGAAATACGACGAAGTGCTTGCGCAGTACAATGCCGCCAAGGCGACAACCCGTGCGGCCCGCAGTCAGTGGGAGATGGCGGTAAAGGGGGCGCGTCAGGAAGACAAGGATGCTGCGGTAGCCCTTGTGGAACGGGCCAATGCGGCGGTAGAACTTGTCAATTCATACCTTGACGAAATCCGCCTCACAGCCCCGTGTGACGGCGTTGTGGCCGATATTTATCCCAAAGTCGGGGAACTTGTAGGCCAGGGATCGCCCATTATGACCATAGAGGACCTGTCCGACATTTGGTTCACCTTCAATATCCGTGAAGACCGCCTCCACAATATGCAGAGCGGAGACAGGATCGGGCTCAGCATCCCCGCCCTGGACGGCAGGAGGATATCGGCCACGGTATACTATATTGCGGCGAGGGAATCCTATGCGACCTGGAAGGCGACGCGGGAGACCGGAGAATTCGACACCCGCACCTTCGAGGTACGCGCGCGCCCCGACTGCCAGATTGCAGGACTCCGTCCGGGGATGAGTGCAATCATGATTGTCGGCGCTGAGAGATGAAGCAACTTATAAAGATAGTGCGGAGGGAACTTCTCATCATTCTGAAGCGCCCGGTGTACATCCTCGCGTCGGCGGGAGTTCTCATCGTGAATGCCGTATTCTACATCACATTTATGAAGGACGGACTTCCGCACGACCTCCCTATCGGTCTTGTTGACGAAGACCAAAGTTCCACTTCCAGGACTTTTGCCCGGGAATTGGATGGAACCCAACTGGGAAAGGTGGTGTACTATGACGACATCCACCTTGCCCGGGAGCATATGGAAACGGGACGCATCACATCCTTCATTGTGATTCCCGAAGGCTTCAATGCCGATATCCAGGCTTTCCGCCAGCCGCACATAAGTTACTATGTGAATTCCCTCTATTTTGTCGGCGGAGCGCTTGCATACAAAGATATCCTTACAATGGTGAACCTCACCAACGGAGCGGTGCAGAGACAGGTTTTGCGGCTCAAGGGCGTGAACGAGAGGGAGATAATGGGGCGCATACAGCCGATTGTGCTGGACGGGCACCAGATAGGGAATCCGGCCGTGAATTACGGCGTGTAGCTCAACGGCGTGCTGCTTCCCGGCGTGCTGGAGATGATCGTGATTCTCATCACCATCTACGCCGTGGGTTCAGAACTCAAGTACGGGACCTCCAGGCATCTGCTGAAAACCGCCGGCGGCTCCGTGGAGAAGGCTCTTCTGGGCAAACTTCTTCCCTACAACATCATTTTCACAGTGCTTGGAATAACGCTTGAACTGCTCCTGTTCCACTGGCTCAAATACCCCCTCAAGGGGCATATCGGATGGATGTTCCTGGACATTCTCCTTCTGGTGAGCGCCTCCGAGGCCATAGGGCTTTTCGTCGTGGAGTTGTTCCCGGTCCTGCGGCTGGCTGTCAGTGTGGGGGCAATAATAAGCGTGCTTGGATTCTCCCTGGCAGGTTTCTCGCTCCCGGTGGAGGCCATGCCGCCATATGTGCAGGGATTCAGCGCAATATTTCCCCTGCGGCATTATTACCTTATCCACGTCCAGGAGACAATCTGGGGAAGCGGTTTTGCCGGATGGTGGAAGGAATCAGTCCATCTTCTTCTCTTCCTTTTCCTGCCGTTCACGCTTATCGGCAGGCTGGGACATGCTTATAAGTATCAGGACTATGAAAGGAATTAACTACCTTGGAACCTGGATAGGGGATTGGTACAGGATATTCGTAAACGAACTCCGGCTCATTTTCTCGGATTCCGGCGTCATTGTGATTTTCTTTGTCGGAGGCTTGCTGTATCCGGTCCTTTACAACCTCGTCTATATGAACGGAACCGTTGACGAGATGGATGTGGCGGTTGTGGACAATTCAGACGGTGCTTTCAGCCGTCGCTTCGTCCGGAAGGTGGACGCCACCAGGGAGTGCAACATCCTTATGTATGCGGCTTCCATGGAAGAGGCAAAAGAGATGATGCGGAAAGGGATGGTGCATGGAATCATCTACATCCCGGAGGATTTTGACGGATGCCTTGTCCGCGGAGAGCAGGGCGTTATTTCCACTTATGCCGATATGTCCAGCTTTCTCTACTACAAGTGTCTTACCATGGGAACAAGCCTTACCATGCTGGATGAGATGCATCAGATTCAGATGGAACGTTACCTCGCTTCCGGAATGGATGCGCAGGCGGC
>CADBLM010000043.1 GCA_902795445.1 uncultured Bacteroidia bacterium | reverse complement strand
AGCACTTCCATTACCGACTTTATCGCCTATTCGGGGGCCCGCAGCTATAATGCCGGTACGGTCAACTATGTCGCCAGCGGCGGCTACTATTGGTCGTCTTGTCAGTCCGGTTCGTCCAACTACCCGGGGCAGTCTATGCTCGCCAACAACGCGAACTTCCAGCCAACGGGCGCCTACGGCCGGGCTTACGGGTATCCTGTCCGTTGTGTCCGCCTCCAGAATTAACAGGTAGAGTATTCCCGGAGGATGGGCTTTTCGGGGCATTTCCCGCCAGGGCTTGCCCGGCCCGGAAAGCCCGCCTTGTCCCTCCGAGGATAAGCGCCGTCGCTACTGTTTCTTGCCGTCCCACCTGCTCCTGACGCGTCATCCGATGCACCGTCAGGAGCGAACACCCGGCATTTTTGCACTTGACGCGTCATCCAATGCATCGTCAGGATCACCCTACTCTGTATATCGGGACGAGATAGCCATTTCAGTCCTTCCCGGAGGATGGGATTTTCGGCCGAACAAATCAAACAAGCGACCGGTGTCGAAATGTAACCGTCGCATCCATTCCTGCTTGCCTCTGTCAAATGATTCCAAGGTGCGTGTCCATCGGATGGGCAGGCACCTTGTTCCGACGGGATAGCGCAGATGCTACTGCGCCGCCGTGGTATCAGCCAGAACTGTCGAGTCCGCACGCTCGGCCGCGCTTTCGGAAACGACCTTGACGACGGAGAGGATACGCACCGGCGTCAGCGGCAGGTCGCGGTAGTTGGTCTCCACGCCCGCAATCGCATCGATGACCTCAAAACCCTCGACGGTCTGTCCGAATACGGTATATTGTCCGTCCAACTGGGCGCAGGAGCGCTCATCCTGCACGATATAGAACTGTGAACCTGAAGAGGCCTTGGTCGGATTGACCATATCCCCCTTGCGGGCGGCCGCCAGCGCACCTTTCAGATGACGGTATTCCGGAACGAACTCCGCCGCAACCGTATAGTCCGGTCCGCCCGTCCCGTACAGGTCCACCTTGGATGTGTCGCGGGTCAGCGGATCGCCGCCCTGAATCATAAAACCGTTGATGACGCGATGAAAAAGCAGGCCGTCATAAAAACGCTCACCGGCCAGTTTCTCGAAGTTGGCGCGGTGCTTGGGCGTCTTGGCGTAAAGTTTCACCCGGATGGTGCCCATCGTGGTGTTGATGTCGTAAAGAGGTTCCATAAATGTTGTATTTTCTTCTTGTTTTTCCTGCTTGTGTCCGCTACAGGTGCAGGCGGAAGTCAGCGCGGCCAGCATCAACGCGGACAGCGCGTAAAAAATGATTTTCTTCATCGTTCGATGGCCTTTCTCAATTGTTCGTCGTATTTCATCCGGATTTTGACGCCGGCCGCCTGGAAGTGATAGCGGACCGCCAGTTCCTCTTCGATGAATGGAATGATTTCCTGCTTCTTGAGCCGGATAAACTGCTCCTTGTCGATTTTCAGCGCCGATTCCAGGGCTTTCAATTCCTCGCAGGCCGTTTCTGCCATCCCGTCCTTTTTCAACGCCTCACGCATCTGGTCCAGCAGGGCGGCGGCCGAAGAGCGGCTGTCAAACTTTTTCTCCTTGGCGAAGGCGACGAAATCCTCGAATTCCTCGTCGCTCAGGCTGAATGCTTCCGGTGCGGGCAGCTTGTCGTGCGTCTGGACATAATGGATGGCATACTCGTCCACGATGCCGTTTACCACCAGGGAATAAACCAGGCGGCTATAGTCGGCGCCTTCGATTTCGATGTCCGGCGTAATGCCGCCGCCATCCCGGACAATGCGTCCGGAAGCCGTGTGGAACTCGTGGGTGAGCGAATCGGGAATCTGCCCGACGCTGCCGTCTTCGTTGCGGTGGGAGTAGTCGATGGCCTGTACGCAACGTCCGCTCGGCGTGTAATACTTGGCGACCGTCACTTTCAACTGCCCGTTATACGCGACAGGCATTACGTGCTGCACCAACCCCTTGCCGTACGAGCGTTTGCCCGCAATGACGGCACGGTCCATATCCTGGAGGGCGCCGGAGACGATTTCGGAGGCGGAGGCGCTGCCCGAATCAATCAGGACGGTGAGCGGCAGTTGCAGGTCGATCGGCTCCGAGGAGGTGCGGTATTCGGCAGACTGGTCTTCTCCGAAGGCCTTGGCCGTCACGACCAGAGAACCCTTCGGAACGAACAGTCCGACGATGTCCACGGCTTCGTTGAGCAGACCGCCGCCATTGCCCCTCAGGTCATAGACCAGCCGTTTCATTCCCTTTTTCTTCAGTTTGAGAACCTCTTCTTTCAGGCTTTTGGCGACGCCGGAGGTAAATCCCGTCTGTACGATATAGCCCGTCGTGTCGTTGTACATTCCGGCGAAAACGATGTCCGGAAGGTGAATCCGTTCGCGTACGACAGGGACGGAAACGATTTTCCCGCTGCGGACTTTCTTGACCTTGAATACCACCCTGCTTCCCGGTTTGCCCTTCATCCGTTCGGTCGATTCCTTGGCCGTGAGGTCCAGCACGGGATAGCCGTCCACCTCGATGATTTCATCTCCGCATTGCAGGCCTGCCTTGACGGCAGGGGAACCCTCATAAGGCTCGTTGATGATGACGTTGGAGCCGGGAACCTTGCGGATGATGGCTCCGATGCCTCCGTAGGAGTGCGAAATCATCAGTTCGAAATCCTCGTTTTCCTCTTCGGGAACATAGATGGTATAGGGGTCCAGTTCTTCCAGCATCGCCTTGATGCCGGCCTTCATCATCCGTTCCGTGGGCAGCGTGTCCACGTAGGATGAATACAGATTCTTGAGGATGGCGTTTTCAATCTCGATCCACTTGCCGAGCCGGGCGCTGCGGCTCTCCGTCCGTGCCGGCAGGGAAGGCAGCCCCAGCAGAATCAGGCACGTCATCAATAATAAAATTCTTTTCATACTTTTGTTACAATCCAGTGTAAAGGTAGTCATTTTTCCTCAGTCTCGAATAAAAAATTTTGCGTATTCAAAAAAACCGCGTATATTTGCAATCCCAATCGCGGAAGTGGCGAAATGGTAGACGCGCTACTTTGAGGGGGTAGTGGGAGTTTTTCCTGTGCGAGTTCGAGTCTCGCCTT
>CADBLM010000042.1 GCA_902795445.1 uncultured Bacteroidia bacterium | reverse complement strand
GGGCCGCGGTCGCCGTCGTAGGCCCGCTTGTGGTCCTGGCTGAGGGGCATCGGGACCACCTGATGACCGCTGACAAAGCACATAAAGGAAAATTCGGGGCCTTCGAGATAGTCCTCGACGACCACCTTCCCCTGCCCGAAATGCCCGTCGAGCAGCATATCCTTGAGGGCGGCGTCGGCCTCGGCCAGGTCGGCGGCAATCACCACCCCCTTGCCGGCGGCCAGCCCGTCGTATTTGAGGACGGCGGGGAACGGACGGGCGCTCACATAGGCCAGGGCCTGGGCATAGTCGGTGAAACTCCGGTAGCCCGAAGTGGGGATGTCATATTTGACCATCAGTTGCTTGGCGAACTCCTTGCTGGACTCGATGGCCGTCGCGGCGGCGGTGTGGCCGAAAATCTTGAGCCCGGCTGCGCGGAACGCATCCACGATGCCGACGGCGAGGGCCGCTTCGGGACCGACGACCGTCAGGTCCACCTTGTTGTCACGGGCGAAGGCGGCCAGGTCGGCGACGGCCGTTTCCTTGATCGGCACCAGCTCGGCCTGCGCCGCAATCCCGGCATTGCCGGGTGCGCAATAAATCTTCGCCACCTGCGGTGAACGGCTCAGCGCATCCACGATGGCGTGGCAGCGTCCGCCCGAACCGACTACTAAGACTGTTTTGTCTTTCATATATATAATTAAAACTTTTATATCTAATGTTTGAAGTGACGCATACCGGTAAAGAGCATCGTGATGCCCAGCTCATCGGCCTTGGTGATGCAGTCGTTGTCGCGGATGCTGCCGCCGGGCTGCACGATGGCCGTGACCCCGTATTGTGCCGCGAGGGCGACGGTGTCGTCGAAAGGCAGGAAGCCGTCGGACGCCAGCACGAGACCGGAGGTGACACCGGCCGCCTGCGCCTCCTTGAGGGCGATTTCAGCGGAACCGACCCGGTTCATCTGGCCGGCGCCCACGCCGAGGGTGGCTCCGTCCTTGACGACGGTGATGGCATTGGACTTGACGTGCTTGACGATTTTCCAGCCGAAGTCCATATCGGAGAGCTGCGCATCGGTCGGACGGGTCTTGGTGACGCACATATCGGCCTTGACGCGCACGGTCTGGCGGTCTTTCTGCTGGGCCAGCATTCCCCCGTTCATCGAGACATACTGCATTTCGACCTCGTCGCTCTTGTCCATATTGACCTCCAGCAGCCGGAGATTCTTTTTCGCGGAGAGGATTTCGAGGGCTTCGGGCGAAAAGGACGGGGCGATGACGATTTCCAGGAAGATGGGCTTCATCGCGGCGGCGGCAGCCCCGGTCAGCTCCCGGTTGACGGCCACGATACCGCCGTAGATGCTCACCTTGTCGGCCTCATAGGCTTTCTGCCAGGCCTCTTCGATGGTCGCGCCCACGGCCGCGCCGCAGGGATTCATGTGCTTGAGGCCCACGGCGAAAGGCTCGTCGAACTCGCGGACGATGTCGAGGGCGGCATTGGCGTCCTGGATGTTGTTGTAACTGAGTTCCTTGCCGCCGAGCTGCCGGGCGAAGGCCAGGGAGTAGGGCTTGGGTTCCAGCGTCTTGTAGAATTTGGCGCTCTGGTGGGGGTTCTCGCCGTAACGCAGGCTCTGGCAGAGGTCGTACTCGAGGAAGAGTTTCTCGTTGAGCCCGGCCGCCTTGCGCATAAAGCCGGCGATGCACATATCGTATTCGGCCGTATGGGTATAGGCCTTGGCGGACAGTTGCAGGCGGGTCTCCTTGCGGGTGTTGCCTTCTGCCTTGATTTCGTCGAGGATGCGGCTGTAGTCGGAGGGGTCGCACACGACGGTCACGTCGTTCCAGTTCTTGGCGGCGCTGCGCAGCATCGAAGGGCCGCCGATGTCGATGTTCTCGATGGCATCTTCCATCGACACGCCTTCCTTGGCGATGGTCTGACGGAAAGGATAGAGGTTGACGCAGACCAGGTCGATGAACTGGATGCCGTTCTCCCGGAGGGCCTCCAGGTGGGCGGGAACATCCCTGCGGGCGAGCAGGGCACCGTGTACCTTGGGATGCAGGGTCTTGACCCGGCCGTCGCAGATTTCGGGGAATCCCGTCACCTCGCTGATGCCGATATTGGGGATGTTGTTGTCGATGAGAAGTTTCTGTGTTCCGCCGGTCGCGATGATTTCCCAGCCCAGACTTACCAGGCCCCGGGCAAATTCTTTCAGACCGCTCTTGTCGCTGACGCTCAGCAATGCTCTTTTTGCCATAATGATTTGCTTGTGATAGTTCTTGATGCCGATTATTGGAGGATAATGTTGACGCCTTCCCGGTCTGTCACCTTGCCGATGACGGATGCCTTTTCTCCCTGCGCCTGCAGGATGGAAATGGCCTTGTCCGCCTCGCTTTCATCGAGGACGACGACCATTCCGACGCCCATATTGAAGATGTTGAACATCTCGCGGTGGGGAACGCCGCCCCACTCTTCCAGTTTGCGGAACACGGGCAGGATCTCCCAACTCCCCTCCCGGATTTCCAGTCCCTGGCCTTCGGAGAGGACGCGGGGGATGTTTTCGTCAAATCCGCCGCCCGTGATGTGGCAGATGCCGTGGACATCGCAGTTCCGGATGACTTCGAGTACCTGACGGACATAGATGCGGGTCGGGGTGAGCAGGACTTCGCCCAGTTTCCGGCCGCCGAACTCCGCCACGGGCTCATCGTAGGAAAGGCCCGCGTCCGCCACGATTTTGCGTACGAGGCTGAAACCGTTGGAATGGACGCCGCTGGAGCCGATGCCCACGAGCACGTCTCCGACCTTGACCTTGCTGCCGTCGATGAGTTGGGATTTTTCCACCACGCCCGTCGTATAACCGGCAATGTCATATTCCCCGTCGGCGTACATACCGGGCATTTCGGCCGTCTCGCCGCCCACGAGGGCGCATCCGGCCTGGCGGCATCCTTCGGCGACACCGGCGACGATGGCTTCCACTTTCTCGGGAACATTGTGGCCGAGGGCCACGTAATCCAGGAAAATCAGGGGCTCGGCGCCCTGGGCCAGCACGTCGTTGACGCACATCGCGACGGCATCGATGCCGATGGTGTCGTGCTTGTCCATCGCAAAGGCGATTTTGAGTTTGGTGCCCACGCCGTCCGTCCCGCTGACGAGCACCGGCTCGCGGATGCCGAGGGACGAGAGGTCGAACATACCGCCGAAGGAGCCAATGTTGCCCATCGAGCCCTGGCGCTGCGTCGAGGCTACGTGTTGTTTGATCCGTCGGACCACTTCATATCCGGCTTCGAGGTTGACCCCCGCTTTTTCGTAAGATTGTGCCATATCAGTCTTCAGATTCTGTCATTTTTTGATATAAGTCGGTAGGATATTCGCCCGTGAAACAGGCCAGGCAGAGGTCGCTGCATCCAAAGGCGGAAGCGCGGCTCCCCTCCGGGCTGATGTAACCCAGGGAGTCGGCGCCGATTTTCTTGCAGGCCTCCTCCAGCGTACGCCCGTTGCAGAGCAGTTCTTCGGGAGTGGACGTATCCACGCCGTAGAAACAGGGGTGCGTCATCATCGGGCTGGCGATGCGCACGTGCACCTCCCTGGCTCCGGCATTGCGGAGGATGTTGATGATTTTGAGGGAAGTGGTTCCGCGGACGATGGAATCGTCCACCAGCACGATGCGTTTGCCGGCGACGACGCTGCGGACGGCCGAAAGTTTCATCACCACGCCCTTTTCACGCATTTCCTGCAAGGGCTGGATAAAGGTACGGGCTACATAACGGTTTTTAATCAGGCCCATTTCATACGGGAGACCGCTCTCCTCGCTGTAGCCCATTGCGGCGCTCAGGCTGGAATCGGGCACACCCACGACGATGTCCGCGTCCGCCGGGCATTCCCGGGCCAGGATGCGGCCGGATTCCATCCGGTAGGCGTGGACGTTGCAGCCGTCGATGTCGCTGTCGGGACGGGCGATATAGATGTATTCCATCCCGCACATCATCCGGCGTTTGAACTGGGAATAATCGCGGCTGCGCAGGCCCTGTTCATCGATGGTGACGATTTCGCCGGGCTGTACGTCGCGGACAAGGGTGGCGCCGATGAGTTCGAAGGCGCAGCTCTCGCTGCTGACCACGTAACCGTCGCTCAGTTTGCCGATGCACAGCGGCTTGATGCCGTATTTGTCCCGGCAGGCATAGAT
>CADBLM010000041.1 GCA_902795445.1 uncultured Bacteroidia bacterium | reverse complement strand
GGACGGACACGGCGCGGCCGTCGGCGGCGCCATCGTGGACAGCGGCAATTTCCCCTGGGACCGCTATGCGGACAAATTCCCGGGCCTGTGCAAGCCGGACGAGAGTTATCACGGCCTGGTCTATACGAAGCATTTCGGGAAAGCGGCCTACATCACCAAGGTCTGTACGCATCTGATGCGCGACCTCGGCGGCATCCAGAGCCCCCAGAATGCTTTCTATCTCAATCTGGGCCTGCAGAGCCTGCACGTGCGGATGGCCCGTCACTGCGGGAGCGCCGGCAAGGTCGCCCGCTTCCTGCAAGGCTGCCCGCAGGTCAAGTGGGTGAAATTCCCGGGGCTGGAAAGCGATTCCCAGTATGCGTCGGCGCAGAAATATATGCCCGGCGGCACTTGCGGTGTGATGGCTTTCGCCCTGAAAGGAGACCGTGCCTTTGCCAGCCATTTCATGGATTCGCTTCGGCTTGTGACCATTGAGACCCACGTGGCGGACTGCTACACCTGTATCCTGCATCCCGCCGCCCACACCCACCGCCAACTCTCCGACGAGCAACTGCGGGCCGCAGGCGTGGACCCGGACCTGATCCGGCTGAGCATCGGACTGGAGGATGCGGACGACATCATTGCAGACATCAAGCAGGCACTGGAGGCGGCCGGAAAATAAACTATGCAGAGACATTCCATCAAGATAGACAAACCTTTTGAGTTTGAAGCGGGCGGTTTCCTGGACTCGCTCGACCTGGTGTATCACACCTCGCCCCGGGCATACACCCCCGGAGAAAAGGTCGTCTGGGTGTGCCACGCCCTGACGGGCAACTCGGACCCGGAAGAGTGGTGGCCGGTGATGGTGGGCAAGGGCAAACTCTTCGACCCGGACAAGTATTTCATCGTCTGCGTCAACATCCTTTGCTCTCCCTACGGCTCGAGTTGTCCGGCCAGTACCAATCCCCGGACAGGCAAGCCTTTCTACTTCGATTTTCCCAAGACCACGGTGCGGGATCTGGTCCGGGCCAACATCCTGGTCCGCAAGCACTTGGGAATCGAGAAAATCGACCTGATGATCGGTCCCTCCCTCGGCGGCTTCCAGACGCTCGAATGGGTGATTATGGAGCCGGATGTGGTGAAAAACGCCATTTTTCTCGCCACCGCCACCCGGGCGATGCCCTACCTGGTCGCTTTTAACGAGTCCCAGCGGATGGCCCTCGAAGCCGATCCTACCTTCCGCGAAGCCAAGTCCCTCAAGGGCGGCGCGGCCGGCCTGAGTTGTGCCCGCAGCATCGCGCTGATTTCCTACCGCAATTACGACTGTTATAACCTGCGCCAGCAGGAGACCGACGACGATGTCCTCTTTGCCAACCGGGCCTGCACCTACCAGCAGCACCAGGGCTATAAACTCATCAACCGTTTCGATGCCTATTGCTACTGGTATCTTTCCTACTGCTTTGACAGCCAGAACATCGGCCGGGGGCGCGGCGGCGTGGCCAACGCGCTCAAGCGCATCAAAGCCGACTGTATGGTCATCAGCATCGATACGGACATCCTCTTTCCTCCCAAGCAGGCCTTGCAGACGGCCCGTCTGCTCTCGCACGCATCCTATCACGAACTGACCAGCATCTACGGGCACGACGGTTTCCTGATTGAAGGGGAACAACTGACAGCCATTTTATCACCCAAAATACAATCCTTATGAAGGTAATGAAGTTTGGCGGGACCTCCGTGGGCTCCGCCGAGAGAATGAAGAATGTGACCAGGCTGGTGCTTGGCTCCCAACCCGCTTTCGTCGTGCTTTCCGCTATGTCGGGGACGACCAATTCCCTGGTGGAAATCGCGGGCTATCTTTACAGCAAGAATCCCGCCGGTGCCCTCGAGACCATCGGCAGCCTGGAGAAAAAATATATGCAGCACGTAAGAGAACTGTACGCAACCGAAGAATACAGGCAGAAAGCGACGGACTTTTTGCGCTCGACCTTTGCGTATCTGGCTTCCTTTACCAAGCAATTGTTTACGCCCCTCGAGGAGAAACTCATTCTCGCCCAGGGAGAGTTGATGTCCACCAATATGGTGAATTTCTATCTTCAGGAGCAGGGCGTGAAGGTCGTTCTGCTGTGTGCCCTCGACTTTATGAAAATCGATGCCAACGGCGAGCCCGACCAGAATTATATCCGGGAGAAAATCACCGCCCTGCTGGACAAGAATGCCGGAGCGCAACTCTATCTGACCCAGGGATTCATCTGCCGCAATGCCAAGGACGAGGTGGACAACCTCCAGCGCGGCGGGTCCGACTATACGGCTTCCCTCCTGGGCGCTGCCATCGGTGCGGAAGAGATTCAGATATGGACCGACATCGACGGTATGCACAACAACGACCCCCGTGTGGTGGAAGGAACGAAGCCGGTACGCCACCTGCATTTCGAGGAAGCGGCCGAACTGGGCTATTTCGGGGCCAAGATTCTGCATCCGACCTGCATCCAGCCGGCCAAATTCGCCAACATACCCGTCAAACTCCTCAATACGATGGAGCCGGACGCGCCCGGAACGACCATCGACAACCGCGAGGACCCCGGTGAAATCAAGGCGGTGGCCGCCAAGGAAAACATTACCGCCATCACGATTCATTCTTCCCGTATGTTGCTGGCCTACGGATTTTTGCGCAAGGTTTTCGAGATTTTCGAGAGTTACCGGACCTCCATCGATATGATCTGCACCTCCGAGGTGGGCGTCACGATGTCCATCGACAATACGGCCCACCTGGACGAGATTGTCGCCGACCTCAAGGCCTATGGTACCGTGAGTGTGGACCGTGGTATGTGCATCGTCTCCGTCGTTGGCGATATGTCTTGGGCGAATGTGGGCTTCGAGGCCCGTGCCGTGGACGCTATGCGCGATATTCCCGTTCGGATGATTTCCTTCGGCGGCAGCAGTTACAACATTTCGTTCCTGATTAAGAATGAAGACAAAACACGCGCGTTGCAGTCGCTCAGCGCCCATTTGTTTGAGTAGATTATGCTGAAAGGTACATTTCCGGTAGCGCGTTTCTCGTCCTTGAAGACGCCTTTCTACTATTATGATATGGACTTGCTGGCCCGTACCTTGGATGAGTTGCGTGCGCAGATGGCCCGTTATCCCGACTACCGGATGCACTATGCCGTCAAGGCCAATTTCAATCCGGAAATCCTCCGTCTCATCGCTTCCGCCGGATTCGGCGCCGATTGCGTGAGCGGGGGAGAGGTGCAGGCGGCCCTCGACGCCGGCTTCGCGGCGAAGGATATCGTTTTTGCGGGCGTAGGAAAGGCCGATTGGGAAATCAACCTGGCGCTGGAGGCGGGCATCGGCCGTTTCAATGTGGAATCCCTGCCCGAACTGGAGGTGCTGGATGCCCTTGCCGGGGCCCGGGGTGCAGTCGCTCCCGTCAGCCTGCGCGTCAATCCCGACATCGGGGCGCACACCCACGCCAATATCACCACCGGACTGGCCGAAAATAAGTTCGGTATCGCCTACGAGATGCTGGAAGAGGTCATCCGCCGGGCGCTCTCGTTGGAACACGTCGCCTTCAAGGGCCTGCATTTCCATATCGGCTCGCAAATCCTCGAAATGGACGATTTCGTGGCCCTGTGCAACCGCGTGAACGAACTTTCCGCCCGTCTGTCCCGTCACGGGCTTCCGGTGGGCGACATCAATGTGGGAGGCGGTCTGGGCATCCAGTACCAGCATCCCAACCATTTTCCGATGGCGGACTTCGCCGGGTATTTCGCTACCTTCAAAAAACACCTTGCCGTCAAGCCCGGTACGCCCGTCCACTTTGAACTCGGGCGCAGCATCGTGGCTCCCTGCGGCTCGCTGATCTGCCGGGTGCTCTATGTCAAGCAGGGGACTTCCCGTCAGTTTGCCATCATCGACGGCAGTATGACGGAACTCATCCGTCCGGCCCTCTACAAGGCATACCACCGCATCGAAAACCTTTCCTCCGACGAGCCGGAAGAAGTCTATGATGTCGTCGGTCCCGTCTGCGAGAGTTCCGATGTTTTCGCCAAGGCCGTCGAAATCGACCGCTGCCATCGCGGCGATTTCATCGCCATCCGCTCCGCGGGCGCCTACGGCGAGGCGATGGCCTCCCGATACAACCTCCACACCCTCCCCGAAGCCTTCTTCGACTGGCGGAGGTAGAAGCAGTCTGTTATGAAAATCATCTATTTCCACGGTTTTGCCTCATCCGGCGCGACAGGGACGGCGCAGATGCTGCGTGCGATGCTCCCCGAGGACGAAGTCCTCTCTCCCGACATCCCGGTGGACCCGGTCGAGGCCCTGCCTTATTTGCAGGAACTGGTCGCGCAGGAAAATCCGGACCTGATTGTCGGCACTTCGATGGGCGGGATGTATGCCCAGCAGATGCACGGCCTGCGGAAAATCTGTGTCAATCCGGCCTTCAATATGTCCAAACTTTCCAAGGTCCTCCGTCCCGGGACCTACAAATTCCTGAACGGACGCAAAGACAACGCCAAGGAATTCCGCATCACCAAGGACATCGTGCAGCATTTCTATCAGATGGAGATGAAGCAGTTCAAAGGCATCACCGACTTTGACCGGGAGAATACCTGGGGCCTGTTCGGCATCCACGACGAGACGGTCAATACCTACGACCTGTTCAAAAAATACTATCCCAACGTCATCCGCTTCGACGGCGGACACAGCCTCAATGAAAAGGCCCTCCATTCCACCGTCATTCCGCTCATCCGCCGGATTTTCGGACGGGAATAAGCGCCTTCCCGGATTTGCAGATTCACAAAAAAGGTCAATTGCGGAAAAAAGGTCAAAAAAAAGAAAAACTTTTTTTGACTTTCCGGCTTTTTTGAAAATCCTGACCTACTTTTGGCGTCATGAAAAATGTGACGCTTATGAAAACAATCGCGCCCCTGCGCCTTTTCCGCTTTCCGTCCGCCGCCTTGTGTGCGCTTGTCGTGACGGCCATCGTCCCGCTTTCCTGCGTGAGGCTGGGAGCGCCGTCCTTGCCGGATGACATTCTGGCGTCCGCTCCGGACGGAACGCTCGTGGAGGTGACCGTCCAAAGCCTGGATGAACCCTGTACGAAGAGTTCCTGGCTCGGCGATCCCGCCCGGGTGGACTCCTTTGTCCTGATGGCGTACAGGAATGCGTGTCTGGATGCCTTTGTCAGCAGCGAAGACGGGGCGGCCGTCTCCGTCCGCCTGCTCAAAGGACAATCTTATCATCTCTATGCCCTGGCCCACGTACCGGGCTTTGTTCCGCCCCGGCGGGAAGCGGATTTGGCCGTGCTGTCGATTCCGGCCGGAGACTTCGGCTCGGCGGACGGCCTGCCGATGGCCTGCCGGGTGCCGGATTTCGTGCCGTCGGCCGACAGGCAATGCCTGACGCTGGCTTTTGAACGCCTCTTTGCCCGTCTGGTGGTGCGGGTGGAAAAAGGGTGCCTGGGACTCTTGCGGATAGGACGTGTCCGGCTTCGGCAGGCTGCATCCTTCCTTCATCCTTTTGCGGTTGCGGATGCGGGCTTCTCCGGACCGCCCGGCGTGGGCCTGTCGGAGACGCTGCGGGAAAGCCTGTCGGAGACGTCCCTTTACCAGGACGGCGATTATGCCGGGGCGGAGGATCTGGACCGCCTCAATGCCGGGGACAGTCTCGTCCTGTATGTGCCGGAAAACCGGCAGGGGATTCTGCTGCCCGGCAATGAAGACCCGTTACGGCGCATTCCCGCGATGCTGGGGGACAAGGCGGCACAGTGTACTTTCCTTGAGCTGTCAGCCGCCGGAAAAGACGGTGCGCCCCTGACCGGCGATGCCTGTTGCCGTGTCTATCTGGGACGCAATGCGGCGGATGATTTTACCGTACCGAGAAACAGGGAACTGCGGCTGTCCCTGTTCCTGACCGATAAAATGCTGACGGCCGGGCTGGGATGGCGCATCGAGAGCCGGCTCAGGCTGACATCCGGGATGCTGGCGGGCCGGGTGGAAAATGGAATGCATCTCCTGGACAATCTCTACTTGGGGGAGGTCTTTTCCTATGCCGTGGAGCCTTCCGAAGAGGTTCTCGCGCTGCTCGGTGGAGATTTGTCCCGTTGCAGCCTCCGCTGCGTCCGCAGGGAAGATGCCTCCGCTACGGATGAGGACTCGGCCTCGGAAGCCGCACCGCTGGCTTTTACGCCTTTGCGCCGGGAGGGCAATCTTTGGCTCTCCGACGGGCATTGCCGCTCCTGCTGTGAGGACGCCACCATCGAACTCTGTCTGGACGGGACCGCGCTTGCGGACTTGAATACGGCCGTTGCGGTACATTTGCCATTGCTCTCCATAGAAGGTCCTCCGCACTGTGCCGTCAATGCCGCTGATGCCGTTTCCTATGCGCTGCTGCTTTCGGACCGGGACGGAAATTCTTTGTCCGGCTGCTATGGTTTCGATGCTGATGTCTTCGATTTTGAAGCCGCCGTCGCGGAATTGCCAGGGAAGGCTTTCAGCCTCCGGCGGGAACCGGGCTCGGCCGGGCACCCGGGCGGCAGTTGCCTGTTGAGGTTGTGCAATGCCGGCGACGATGCTGACGTCAACCGTCTGCTGACCCGTGCGCTCGGCCATCCCGTCCTTCAACTCGAATTGCGGGACCGCCGGCTGAATCTGTCGGCCTCCCGGCATTTTGCCGCCGCGATGCTGCCGGTCTCGGTGTCTGTGGGGAAGGGCGGTCCGGATGCCGATTGGCGGATACGGATGGACAATCCTTCGCGCATCCCCCTGGACTGGAGCTGGACGGAGGCCGCATTTCTTCTGGACACGCGGCCGGGCGCCCCCGTTCCGACTGATTGGCTGCCGGCAAGGACGCTTCGGGTCCTGTCTTATTCGGATGGGGCCTTCGTGCCCAATCTTGTGTACCGGGGCAAATCTCCGATGGCGGATACGACGGACGGGACCGAGCTGATAACTCCGTCCAGTTCCCTTTCCGCCCTGGCCGCCTGCCGCGGGATGGGGATAGATTGCCAGGCGATGGGGCTGGAACCGTCCCTGCATTTTCCGGGGGCGGAAGATTATCCCCTGTCGTCCGTCCTGAACATCTCGACGGGAGCGTTTCCCGCTTCTTTGCCGCTCTGCCTTTTCTCTCCGTCCGGCGAGGAGAGGACATTCGTCCCGTCCGAAGGGGAACAGCAGCCGGACCGGACATTTCCCGACCCCAAATGGTTGCGCTATTCCGCCTATGACGATGTCGGCTGGGTGCGTTTCCGTATGCGTTGGAATAACTTGTCTGATTTTCCCGTCTGCTCCTGTACGGCGGACCGGGGCTGTCCTTCCTTTGCCTGTGGCGTTGCCGGGTACTTTTATGGAGGACTGTATGTCTATCCGAACGGGAAAATCTGGGGCGGAGACTACCGTTATGACTGTGCTCAGGATTTTTTTACTTTCGTGCAGAGCCCGCCGGGTCTGCCCGCCGACGGCCGGGAATATGAAGCGTCGGACGGAATCCTTTCCTGGGCCTTGCAGAAATTCTATGACAAGACGGTGCAGGACGACAATACCGTCCTGGGGACGAATCACTATCAGCATCATCCTTATATCGACCGGGTCGAATATCAGTTTACGGCGACGGATTTTGCGCCGCAGCGCATTTTTGAGCCGGAGTTCGAGGCATCCTTCCAGTTGAACTGGTATCACGCCCAGGACAACCTCTGGCTTGCGCCCTCGGCGGTCTGTGTCCGTGAACCGGTCCATTCCCTGCTTTTGTATGAGTGAGCCGGCCCGGAGGAAAACAAAAACGGCCCCGAGGATATCCGGAGCCGTTTTGTTGCCTTTTCGGAAGAAGGATTATTTCTTCTTCTGACCGTATCTTGAGTAGAATTTGTCCACGCGGCCGGCGGTATCGACGAGTTTCATCTTGCCGGTGTAGAAAGGGTGAGATGTGTTGGAAATCTCAAGTTTCACCACGGGGTATTCAACGCCTTCGTACACGATGGTCTCCTTGGTGGCGGCGCAGGAACGGGTGATGAAAACCACATCGTTGGACATATCCTTGAAAGCTACAAGACGGTAGGTTTCGGGATGGATTCCTTTTTTCATTTTGTACAAAATTTATTGTTAACAATCCGCAATTCCGGAGAATTCGGACCGCAAAGGTACGCTTTTATTTGTAAAAAACAAAAAATCTCCGCAAAATCCCCGAAAAATCCTTAAATTTGTCATTCAAATATTCAGAATAATTATGACACTGATTAAATCGATTTCGGGAATCCGTGGGACCATCGGAGGACCCGTCGGCGAGGGCCTGACCCCCGTTGACATCGTGAAGTTCACCTACGCCTATTGCGACCGGCTTCGCGTGCGCCGTCCCAAGCAGACGGGCGAGCGGTACAAAGTCGTCGTCGGCAAGGATGCCCGCATCAGCGGCGAGATGGTGGAAAACCTCGTCTGCGGTACCCTGATTGCCTGCGGCGTGGATGTCATCAAGGCCGGTTTT
>CADBLM010000040.1 GCA_902795445.1 uncultured Bacteroidia bacterium | reverse complement strand
GGAGATCTCCTCCTCATTGCGGTTACGGGGCTTTACTTTTTTCTGGACGAGGGCATTCAGACGCTCGTCGGTAGTATAGATTCCCTCTATGCGGTTGGATGCTCCTGTACTTTGGATTTTGGCCACCTCAAGCAGGGCTGTGAGGACGTCGGCCTCGGCCTCGATGAAAAGTTCCTGTCGGCCCCTACATTCATGCAGGCGCGTGAGAATACTGACCACTTCAGGAGTGAGAAGGTCTTTGGGGCGGTTTATGAAGTCAAACTCGTGCATATCACTTCGCTATTTCATTGCAAAGATACTGCTTTTCTGCCTCATTTTACATTTATCTGCATCAAATTTAGGAAAATGATGCAGAAAACTCGCATAATGAGGCATATTCGATGGGTGGAAATTACTTTTCTTGCTCGAAGAGCATCATTAAGAAAATAATACTACCTCGTGCGAATATACGGGCAAACCACGAGAAATGCAAAACATATTTTCTTTTCGCTTTCATGATTGTTTTAATGCCAATTGACCTATAATCGGCGGATTTTATATAAATTTGCAGTCAATTTTGAGAGAAAGGAACACCTATGAGCCAGACCGCCATTATGCTGCTGCACTGTCCCGACCGGCAGGGAATCATCAACGACGTGACCCGTTTCATCACGGACAACCGGGGCAATATCGTCTATCTCGACCAATATGTCGATACGATTGACAGCCGCCTTTTTATGCGCATCGAGTGGGACCTGGAATCTTTCCTGATTCCCCGCGACAGCATCCGGGAGTACATCCAGACGATGATTGCACAGAAATATGATATGCAATTCAAGGTGTATTTCAACGACGTACGCCCGAGGATGGCGATTTTCGTGAGCAAGATGAGCCATTGCATCTACGACCTGCTGGCCCGCTACAAGGCCGGGGAATGGGACGTGGACATCCCCTGCATCATTTCCAACCACGAAGACCTGCGTTTCGTAGCCGAGCAGTTTGACATCCCCTACTACGTGTTTCCCGTCGCCAAGGACCATTCCAACGCGGCGGAGGTGGAGCAGGCCGAAATGGAACTGCTGGAGCGGGAGGGCATTTCTTTCATCGTCCTCGCCCGCTATATGCAGATCATCGGCGACAGGATGATAGCGGCCTATCCCGAGCATATCATCAATATCCACCACTCCTTCCTGCCCGCTTTCATCGGCGCCAAGCCTTATCATCAGGCCTATGAGCGGGGCGTGAAAATCATCGGCGCGACCAGCCACTATGTGACTGCGGAACTGGACGCCGGTCCCATCATCGAGCAGGATGTGGTGCGGATTTCCCACAAGGACACGCCGGCCAGCCTGGTTTCGAAAGGACGGGACCTGGAGAAAATCGTCCTGAGCCGCGCCGTCACCAAGCACATTGAGCGCAAGATCCTCACCTATAAGAACCGCACGGTCATCTTCAACTGACCTCCTTCCGCCTATGGAAAAGAACATCCGTTCCCGTTCGAAGGGCCCAACCGGTGGCCCGGCTGCGAACTACAGATGCCTGTCTCAGGAAGAATATGAAGACCTTACCTCGCGCATCCTCTATGAGGACAACCACCTGCTGGTCGTCAACAAGAAGGTGGGCGAAATCACCCAGGGCGACAAGACCGGGGACGAATGCCTGGCGGAGACCTACAAGGCCTTCATCGCCCGGCGGGACGGAAAACCCGGCGCCGTATTCCTGGGCATTCCGCACCGCCTGGACCGTCCGGTGAGCGGCTGCGTCGTGCTGGCCAAGACCTCCAAGGCGCTGGAACGGCTGTCCGCGATGTTCCGCGACGGCGATATCCACAAGACCTACCGGGCCCTCTGTTGTCAGCGGCCCGCCGAGGATGAGGGGCTGCTGGAGGACTGGCTCGTGCGCAACGAGAAGCAGAACAAATCGTATGTCGTAAAAGGGCCGCAAGCCCATACCGGAGATACAGCGGGCGGGCCCGGCAAGGGCAGTACGGCTTCCGGTGCGAAACTGGCACGGCTGCGCTACCATTATCTATATAGTACGGAGCGCTACCACCTGATAGAGGTGGAACTGCTCACCGGCCGCCATCATCAGATCCGCTGCCAGCTGGCCCACCTGGGCTGCCCCATCAAAGGCGACCTCAAGTACGGTGCCCCGCGCAGCAATCCCGACGGAGGCATCTGCCTGCACGCCTGGAACATCCGTTTCATCCATCCCGTGAAGAAAGAGCCCGTCGATATCACCGCTCCCCTCCCGGAAACTTGGAAAGGTGTAAAATAAAGTATTGTATTTTCCCGAAATATTGTATCTTTGCAATATGTAATTTTTAATAATTCAAAATTAATATGAAAAAGAGATTCAGATGTATGGTCTGCGGCTATGTTTACGAGGGTGAGAATCCTCCCGCAGAATGTCCCCAATGCCATGCCAAGGCGGAAAAATTCAGTGAAATCAAAAGCGAAGGCCTTGCCTGGGCCTGCGAGCACAAACTGGGCGACGGCCAGGTCGAAGACGCCGAAGTCCTCCAAGGGCTCAAAGACCATTTCAACGGAGAGTGCTGCGAAGTCGGTATGTATCTGGCGATGAGCCGTCAGGCCGACCGGGAAGGCTATCCCGAAATTGCCGAGGCGTTCAAGCGTTACGCCTGGGAAGAGGCCGAGCACGCCAGCAAATTTGCGGAACTGCTGGGTGAAATCGTCTGGGACACCAAGACCAACCTCAAGAAGAGGATGGAGGCGGAGTGCGGCGCCTGCGAGGGCAAACTGGCTATCGCCAAACGGGCCAAGCAACTCGGCTACGATGCCGTACACGACACCGTCCACGAAATGGCCAAGGATGAAGCCCGCCACGGCGCCGGCTTCCAGGGCCTCTACAAACGCTTCTTCGAGAAATAAGCCGGGCAGCAACTACGCTTTGCCTTTGACAAAGAGGATGGCCATCAGCGGTAACGCAAGGATGGCCATCGTTGCGCTTACGGGCAGGTAAATTCCGAAATTGACATAGTTGACGATGACAAAGGTGACGGCCAGCAGGCCCACGCCCATTGCGGAGGAGACGAGGTAGTGACGGCGGATGTCCCCGCCCGGCCGGATGACCTGGCTGAGGTTGGGAACGCCGAGGGAAATGAAACCGATGGGGCCGCAAATGCTGACGCAACTCGTCACGAGGCACATAATCATCAATAAAGTCAACGCCTTTTTCAAAGGAGAAAATTCGATTTCCCCTTCCGCGTGACGGGTCAGGTCGCGGGCCAGCCACAACGCGGCACCCAGGCCCAGGGCAAAAAGGGCCAGCGAGAAGACGATATCCCCGCCCGTGACATCCTCCAGGCGGAAATTGGCCGCGCCCCAGAGGTAGTATTTGCGCATCAGGTCCCCCGTCGGCGCATTGGTGACGACGATGGTGCCCAGCGAACCGATGAAAGTGCCGAAAAGGATGCCGAAAGTGATGAGTTTGCGGGTATCGACCGCCAGGGTGACAGCAAAGCAGATGACCGTGCAGAGCAGCGTGCAGAGGAAACTGCCGACCGTCAGGGAACACCAGCCGCTCATCGTGGCGGCGGCTGCACCCAGGCAGGCGGCAGATCCCAGCCCGAGGGAATAGACATCGCCCAACTGGTTGCGCCAGAGATACTGCATCTGGATGCCGCCCACCGGCAGGGCGATGCCGGACAAAACAACATAAAGAAGACTGAGAAAAGTAGCCATCCCCCGCGACTATTCAGGAAGTTCGACCACTTTCTGGGGGTTCAGGCCCTGCGTGCCGAATGAGGCGTAAAAATCCTGGCCTTCGCGGGTCCATACCTGCATCTCCCCCGGGTCCTTATAATTGGAGGTTCCCAACCAGAGGTAATCTTTCGTCACGCTCAGAGAATAAGTCCCCAGAATCTTGGCGGTTGGCGGGAAAAACGTCCCCTGTTCGCCGCCGTCGGCCGAATACTTGATGACGGCCGCACCGTCCGGGCCGTAGGCATCTTTCAGGATGTAGAGCATATCGCCGTACCGCGCACACATCGAGACATCGGAAAAACCGCTGTCGCTCAAGGAACTTCCGTCATAAATCTGAAGCTTGGGCGCCTTATAGTTGTCGGGATGCTCATAATCATAGTTGCCGTTGCTGAGAATGAACAACTTTTCTCCCAGGGCCCAGACGCCGACCGGGTTATCGTGGACCGTCAGGGTCTGTTCCACCTGGAAATTTTCCAGATCGACCACGGACACGGTGTTGCCGTAATCCGGGTAGTTCATACCGCCGGAATTGGCCACATAGGCTTTCCCGCCGAGGATGGCAAAGCCCTCCGGATTGTCGCCGACGGCCACTTTGCGCAGTTGGAAAGTCGTCGTGTCGATTTCCGCCAGATATCCTTCATACAGCGTGACATAAACTTTGCCCTTGCAGGATTCGAGATGGCGGGGCTGGCCATTGTCCGGATCAATCTGTCTGATCAGTTTGAGCTGCGGGTCTGTCACGAAAATCTTTTTGGAGCCGCTGACGGCGATGTACAGTTTGTGTCCATAGACCAGCATATCCTGTCCCAGGTCGCCCAGGTGCTGCTTGTTGATGCCAAAAAATGCACCGGGATAGTAGGTCT
>CADBLM010000039.1 GCA_902795445.1 uncultured Bacteroidia bacterium | reverse complement strand
TGCTGCCCGGAATGAAGCAACCCGACGTCGTCAGCCGCATCATTATGACGCCCGAACACGTCAAACGCCTGTTCCTCGCCCTCAAAGACAATATCGAAAAATACGAGAGCAGCCGCGGTCCCATCAGTCTGACGGAAATGCGGCCCTTCCCCGTCACGCCCAGCGGCACCAAGTCCTGATGATGCCCGCCCGTCAGCACCCTGACCCAGGATGGTCTCGCATCATCCTGGGCAGCGCCTCGCCCCGCCGCCGCCAACTGCTCGCGGAACTCGACCTGGATTTTACGGTCGATGCACGGACCGCCTTTGAAGAAAAGATTCCGGAAGGGATGCCCTGCGAGGAGATTCCCCGCTACCTGGCGGAAGGAAAATCGCGCGGCTTCCACCGTCCGCTCGAAACCGGTGAACTGCTGATTACGGCAGACACCCTCGTCTTTCTGGACGGGCAGGCCCTCGGCAAACCCCACAGCCGGGAAGAAGCCGTCGCGATGTTGCAGAGGCTTTCAGGCCGCGCCCATCAGGTCATCACGGGCGTATGCCTGCGCACCGGAGAACGGATGGAAAGTTTCATCGACACCAGCACCGTCCACTTCGCTCCCCTTTCCCCGGAGGACATCTCCTACTATGTGGATCACTACCAGCCCTTCGACAAGGCCGGCGCGTACGGCATCCAGGAATGGATCGGCGCCGCCGCCATCACCCGCATCGAAGGCTCCTGGTACAATGTGATGGGCCTTCCCACCGCCGCCCTCTACGCCCGCCTGCAACGCTTCTGAACCGGAATTCACCTCGCTCCGGTCAAAAGGAGCACTCCACGCTGCTACTGCTCGTAGCCGTTGGCGGGGGCTTTCCAGATGGTCAGGAAAAGGAGGATGCCGATGATGGCCGTCGTGAAGATGGTGACATAGGCAGCGGACCAGCCGAAATGCTGGGCGACATAACCGAAGCCGACGCCCGAAACAATCGTACTGAGATAACCGAAGATACCGACCAGGCCGTTGGCCGTTGCCGAAGCGCGCTTGGTCGCGTGGTTGGCCGTACAGATGCCGATAAGCGCCTGCGGCCCGTAGATGAAGAAGCCCATCAGACTATAGGGAATCAGCAGCACCCACCAGGGAGCCGTACCCGGAATCAACGCGAAAACGACGATGGACAACGCCGCGCCCACCAGGCAGAACACACAGGTATGATGGGCCTTGCTGTGGAAAATGTGGTCGGTCGCCCAACCGGCCGCAATCATTCCCAGATTTCCGCCCACCAACTCGAAAATAACGCAGAGGATGGTCGCCGTCGCCAGGCTCAGCCCCTTGGACTCGGTCAGCAGCGTCGGCCCCCAGTCCAGCGCGCTGAAACGGATGACATAGACAAAGAAGTTGCACAGCGCCAGCGTCCAGATGATGCGGTTGCGATAGACGTGCTGATTCACGAAAGCCTTGTGTTCAGCCAGTTGCTCCGGTGTGGTAATCTCCTCCTTCCTGCCGCCGGCCACTTCCTCGAAACCCGCGTCGGTCGGAGAATCCTTGATGGTCAGATAGAGCCAGAACGATGACAGGACGGCGATGACGCCGGGTACGATGAAGCACCATCTCCAGCCGAAATGCGGAATCAGCAGCCAGCCGCAGAGCGCCATCGCGATACCGGCGCCGATGGAGTGGGACATATTCCACACCGACATTTTGGTTGCCAGTTCGTTGGGATGAATCCAATGGGTCAGAATCTTGGAACAGGGCGGGAAGCCCATTCCCTGCAGAAAGCCGTTGATGACCCACATAATGCCCATCAGATAGACCAGGGTCACCGTGAAGGACCAGTCCCCCCAGGAGGAAATCCACCGGGCCGCCCAGTCGCTGCATCCGAAAAAGAGATTGGTGACGCCGCACAGCAGCAGTCCCAGCGACATAATCTTGCGGGCGCTGCCCTTATCGACAAGAATCCCGTTGAAAAAACGGGAAAAACCATAGATGACGCCGTGCAGGGTCAGGAAGAGGCCGAGTTGCACCTTGTCGATGCCGAATTCCGCGTTCAGGCTCGGCATCGCAAAGGAGAAATTCTTGCGTACCAGATAGAAAACGGCATAGCCGGCCATCAGCACGATGATGGTTTTCCATTGCCAATAAGAAAAGGTCTTTTGTTTTGACATAGGCGTATCGTTATAAATCCGTGTAAAATTAGCAATTTTTGGCTATATTTGCAAGAATGAACTTGTTGAAACAAAGATTCGATATGAACATCCGACAGACCATTTTCCTTGCACTGCTGCTGGCATCGATTCCGATGAACGCCCAGGACGAAAGTCCCCTCTGGCTGCGCAAGAGCTGTATTTCCCCCGACGGAAAGACCATCGCATTTTCCTACAAGGGGGATATTTTCACGATTCCCCAAGAAGGCGGAGAGGCTCTTCAGATTACCTCCCACGCCGCTTACGACGGGGACCCGCGCTGGACGGCCGACTCACGTCACATCGTCTTCGCCTCCTACCGGGAGGGCAGCCGCGACCTGTTCATCACTTCCGCCAAGGGAGGAAAGGTCCGCCGCCTGACCGATTTCCCCGGCGGAGAAAACCTGATGGCCGTCCTTCCCGACGGAACCGTCCTCTTTTCGGCCTCCATCGAGACCGACAAGGACTTCCGGGGCTTTCCCGGCTATCCGCAGGTCTATGCCACGAACCTCGAAGGCGTCCGTCCGTGGATGGTGACTCCCCTTCCGATGGGCAACATCAGCGTCCGGACGGACGGGACCGTCCTGTACGAAGACATCAAAGGCGTGGAAGACAGTTTCCGCAAGCATCATACTTCCTCCGTCACCCGCGACATCTGGCTCTACGAAGCGGCGGAACTGACCAAAAAGGAAGCCCGCGACCGCGAAGGCCGTATAATGATCGACGCCTCCGGCCGTTTCACCCGGCTCAGCCGCTTTGTTGGAGAAGACCGGAATCCGGTCTGGGCCCCTTCGGGCGACTCCTATTTCTACCTCAGCGAAGCCGACGGGACCCTCAATGTCTATAAGGCTTCCCTCCGGGATGGGGATAAGCCCTTACAACTCACCTTTTTCCGGCAAAATCCCGTCCGCTATCTCTCCGTTGCGGACGACGGGACCCTCTGCTTCTCCCAGAACGGACAGCTCTACACGATGAAAGAGGGCGGCGAGCCCGTCCTGCTGCCGGTAAGCATCACGGCGGACAACGGAGATGCCGCCACGAGCCTCTCGCTGGCGATGTCGGGAGCCAGTTCCCTCGCCATTTCTCCGGACGGCAAGGAAGTCGCCGTCATCTCCCGCGGAGACGTCTATGTGACGACCGTCGAACTGGAGCGTACGGCCCGCATCACCAATACGCCCTGCCAGGAAAGGGATTTGTCCTTCTCCTCCGACGGCAGGACGCTCTACTACGCCTCGGAACGGGACGGCTGCTGGAGCATCTTCAAAAGCAGTCTGACGGACAAGAAAGACCGTTTCTTCACCTTTAGCACCGG